>JAIRXT010000053.1 GCA_031268125.1 Treponema sp.
GAGAGAGCAGAAGAATTTCTATGCGTTTATCCTGCCCACAATGAACCTCCCCGCCCGGAAGTTCCCCCGCCAAGCGGGTTGGGTATTAGACCCCGCTGCGAATAAAGCTAAATTTGACCCGTATTGTGTACCTGGCCCCGGTGGAACGTTGCGGGTCAAGTTTAGCCCAACTCCGGTTCTTCATTTTTTTCCTGTAATCCGCTAGGATTCCGTCATGAGGCTCCTCAAAGACCGGATACTGGCGGAAGGTAAAGTTCTTCCCGGCCATATTCTTAACGTCGGTTCTTTTCTTAACCAACAGGTCGATATTGAACTTTACAACGAGATCGGCGGCGAGTTCCTCCGCCGCTTTTCCGGCGTCCGGGTAACACGGATCCTCACGGTGGAAGCATCGGGGATCGGCATTGCCTGTGTTACCGCCCAGTACTTCAAGGTCCCCGTGGTTTTCGCCCGGAAATTCCGGGCAAAAAATGTCGGGGACGACCTGTACAGCGCCGATGTTACCTCCTATACCCACGGTGTCGATTACACTATCACCGTCCCCCGCGCGTATATTCGAAAGGAAGATTCGGTGCTGCTTATTGACGATTTCCTGGCCAACGGCTGTGCCCTGGAGGGCCTGGTGGCCCTGGTCCGGGCCGCCGGGGCGGAACTGGCCGGCGCCGGCGTGGTGATCGAAAAAGGCTTCCAGCAGGGGGGCCGGCGGCTGCGGGAACAGCGCATCCGCATCGAATCCCTTGCCGTTATCGACAGCATGGGGGAAAACGGGGGAATCGTCTTCCGGGAGTCCGGCGAAAAACCGCATTAAGAATCCGGATTATTCCCCGGCAATTCTCAGGTTAGGAAAGGGCAAAAAGGCGTCCCGCAAAAGCCGGGCGGGGTCCAGTTTCGCGAAAGCAAAAAAGGGGGAAAGACGAGGGGAAGGGGCCCCTGTTTTTCCCCCTGACAGGACCCCAAGAGAATTTTACCGGCGTCTTTCCCATCGAAAAAATTTGTAAAAGTAAAATTGCCGCCCTGCCCCCTTGCCCTTACCATGATCCATCCGATAACATTTACATTGCAATATGAAAAATATGTTTACGAAGGCCGTGCTTTTTGCCGCCCTTTGGACGGCGGGCGGGGTGTTCGTCCTGTACGCCCAGGAGATTGTTACTGCCGAGCGCTATCTTGAATCGGTTTCGGAGGTCTACGGCGGGATACGGGATTACGAGGCCCAGATTACTATCCGGTCGGGTTCTACCAATATGCGGGGGGCCTTGAGTTTTTTGTCCCCTTCTTTTTTGAGGATCGATTTTACCGAGCCTGCGGAACAGGTGATTGTTTTTAACGGGGAGCTGCTGACGGTGTATCTGCCGGGGCAGCGGGCGGTGCTGAGCCAGACGGTTACTCCGTCCCGGCGGACGGGGACCGCAGGGGCTTCGATGGCCAGCGCCCAGGGCTTAATTCTGCTGCGGCGGAACTATATCCCCAGTTTTGTGAGCGGCCCTAATCCCGTTCCGCTGGACGAAGGTTCGGGGGAACTGGTGGTACAGCTTCGCCTGGTCCGGCGTTCCGTTTCCGAAGGCTTCCGGGAGCTTATTCTGAGTATAAACCCGGAAAACCGCCTTATCCGCCGCATCGACGGCAGGACGATTGCGGACGGGAACGTGCGTTTTGACTTTGTGGATGTTAAAACGAATCTGGGGATTCCCGAAGGGCGTTTTATCTACGATTCGCCGGCTTCGGCCTATATGTACAATGACTTTTTGTTTCGGGACAATGACTGATGCTGCAATGCATGGTATGGGCCGGCGAGGAGAGGGGCTGTGGATTCTCTGGGTGAAAAATTACGGCAGGCACGGGAAGAAAAGGGCTGTACCCTTGAACAGGTAAGCCGGGATACCAATATTGCTACCCGCTATCTCCAGGCCCTGGAAACGGAGGATTTTTCGGGGTTTCCGGGGGAGCCTTATATTCTGGGGTTTCTGCGGAACTACAGCGAATACCTGGGGCTGGACGTGCAGGAGCAGCTTTCCCGCTACCGTGCCCTGAAAATACAGGAACAGCCCATCCCGGTGGAGCAGCTGCTCCACTCCCCGGCTCCGGTAAAGAAAATTATCCTGAGTATCCTTATCCCCCTGCTGATCCTGGGTCTTGGGGCCGGGATATACTACTTTATAACCCATCCGCCGGTCCGGGAACCGGCGCCGGTTGTCGAAGCCCGGGAGGCGGCAGAGTACTTCATAGAAACGGGGATCCTGGAACGGCGCTTTTACAACGGCGATTCTCTCCTGGTTTCCCTGGGGGAGATTTCCTACAAATTAACGCTGACCAATCTGGGGGAGACGGTTACGATTACCAGTCCGCAGGGACAACTGACGCTGGACCTGGGGCAGGAAGTGTTAATAGACCTGAACAGCGACGGGGTGGGGGAACTAAGAATCGTCGCGGCGGATTTTGCCAAAAATGATCCCGCCGCCGGGGCCCTGCTGCGCTATGAGATTATTACCGGGATTTCCGGTTTTGCGGGGCCCGCCCCGGCGGAGGAAATTCCTACCACGGCCGCGGTGATCCAAAGCTCGCCAAATCCCTACCCCTTTACGGTCCAGTTGAATTTCCAGGGCTACTGCATGTTCCGCTGGGAGATTCTCTTTGAGCGGGACCGGCCGGACCGGAACGAACAGTACTTTCAGCGGGGGGAAGAACTCAACATCCAGGCCCAAAACGGAATCCGCGTATGGGCATCCAACGCCCAGGCGGTAAAGGTTGAGATAACCGGCGGCGGCAGGACCGTGCCGGTGGAACTGGGGGGGGCCGGTGAGGTGGTGGCCGCGGATATTCGCTGGGACCGGGATGCGGACAACCGCTATCGTATGATCCTGATCCGGCTGAACTAGCAAAATCCTGCTGGTAAAACCCTTGGCCCGTTACTTTCTTGATCCCTTTGGCTGTGCGAAAAACCAGGTTGACGCGGAAACCATGATGGCCCTGCTGGGGGCTTCCGGCTGGTCCGCCGCGGAAAATCCGGCGGAAGCGGATTTGATCATCGTCAATTCCTGCGGATTCATCGAAAGCGCCAAGCGGGAATCCATCAATGCGGTTCTTTCCTGGCGAAAACAATTCCCTAAAACAAAGATTCTCCTTGCCGGGTGCCTGGCGCAGCGTTATGCCGCCGAACTTGCCCATTCCCTGCCCGAGGCGGACGGCCTGTTCGGTAATACGGCCCTGGGAGGTATCGCAGCGGCGGCATCCGTCCTGCTGTCGTCCGGAGGGGAAGAAGCCCCGGCGGAAGTTCCGGCGGTGCTAAAGGCTCCGGGAGCCCGGCCGCTGTTGTCCCTGCCCGGTTCCGCGTATGTAAAGATCAGCGAAGGCTGCAACAACCGCTGTAGTTTCTGTTCCATCCCCCTTATCCGGGGCCCCCTGCACAGCCGGCCCCCCGCCGAGATAATCGAAGAATGCCGCTGCCTGCTGGACCGGGGTATCCGGGAACTCTGCATTATCGGCCAGGATATTGCTTCCTTTGGGGAGGACCGGCCCGGAGAAGGGGGGCTGCCCGCACTGCTGGAGGGGATTGCCGCCCTTCCGGGCAGCTTCTGGGTCAGGCTTCTCTACCTTCACCCCGACAAGTTCCCCCCCGCCCTTCCTGAAATTATGGCGGGGGACCGGCGTTTCCTGCCCTACTTCGACATTCCCCTGCAGCACGGGTCGGATTCCGTATTGCGGGCCATGAACCGCCGGGGAACCGGGGAAAACTACCTGGACCTGATCCGGGGAATCCGGGCGGCCCTGCCCGACGCGGTGATTCGTTCTACCTTCCTTGTGGGTTTTCCCGGCGAATCGGAGGACGATTTTGCCCGGCTGCTGGATTTTCAGGAACGGGCCGCTTTGGACTGGGCCGGCTGTTTTACCTATTCCCGGGAAGAAAACACCCCCGCCTACGCTATGGGAAAACGGGTGTCCCGCTCCGCGGCCGCGGAACGGAAGCGGATTCTGGAAGAACGGCAGCAAATTATCAGTGAAAAACAAATGGAACGCTTCGTAGGCCGGGAACTAGAGGCCCTGGTCGAAGAGCAATTTGAAAACGAAGAACAATTTGAACACTCAGAAGAATCCGGCGGTGCCCTCCCCGCGGCGGAAGGGGGGCTTTACCTGGGCCGGGTCTACTGCCAGGCCCCGGAAGTGGACGGGGTATCCCTCATCCTGAGTAAAAAGAACCTGACCCCCGGCTCCCTGGTAACCTGCCGGGTAACAGGCCGCGCAGGTCTTGATCTTGAACTGAGAACAAAGGGTTGAGCCAATCCTAAAACTCGGTTAATTTTGAGCATGTCCCCTTTACGGGACCTGGTTTACAAAAACCAGGGACGCCCGGCACACAGGGCGGATTAAGGGAGCAATGGCATGGACGATATTCCCTCCTACCTGGAAATCCTGAACAACGAACAGCGGGAGGCGGTTTTCCACTGGGGAAAGCCCCTGTTGATTCTGGCCGGGGCCGGATCGGGCAAAACCAGGGTGATTACCACAAAAATAGCCTACCTTATCCGGGAGCAGGGCATGGACCCCCGTTCCATCCTGGCGGTAACGTTTACCAACAAGGCCGCCCGGGAAATGGCGGACCGGGCCCGGCAGATCGATGAACGGGCCGGGGAGGCAATGCTGCGGACTTTTCACTCCTTTGGGGCCTGGTTCCTGCGCCGCAACGGGGCCCTGGCAGGGCTGGACAGTTCCTTTGTGATCTATGACGACGACGATGTGGTTTCCCTGCTCTCCACGATTGAAGAAGGTATGTCCAAGGTGGAACTGCGCCGGATTGCCGGCAGCATCTCCCGGGCCAAGGATTATTTTTTCTCCCCCGACAGTCCCGGCCTGGACAAGATCGATCACCGGCCGCTGTTTAGAAAAATTTACGCCCGTTACGAGGAAAAACTGCGCTTTACCGGGAATGTCGATTTTGGGGACTTAATCAAAAAACCGGTGGAGATACTGCGGGAAAACCGGGGGGTCTCGTCGCGTATCCAGGAACGCTTCCGGGTGATTCTGGTGGATGAGTACCAGGACGCCAACATCGCACAGTTTGAACTCCTCAAAGAGCTGGCGGGGCCGGCAACCTATGTCTGCGTGGTAGGGGATGACGATCAGTCTATCTACCGGTTCCGGGGGGCGGAAGTGCGGAATATTCTGGAATTCCCCAACCGGTTTGAAGGCGCCGGCATCATCCGGCTGCAGCAAAACTACCGCTCCACGGCGGATATTCTGCGCCTTGCCTCGTCCGTGGTGGCCCACAATGAATCCCGGCTGGGCAAGGAGCTTTTTGCCCATCGCGGGGGGGGCAAAAAACCGGTCCTTGCGTTTTTGCCCAATCAGGATGAGGAGGCCGCCTTCTGCGCGAACCTTATCGAAAAATCCGTGTCCGGCGGCCGGAAAAACGGGGGCGCGGCGGTTTCTTCCCAATGGTCCGACTGGGCGGTTCTTTACCGGACCAACGCCCAGTCCCTGGGCTTTGAAACCGAATTTCTGCGCCGCGGCATTCCCTACCGGGTGGTGGGAACCCTTAAATTTTACGAGAGGGAAGAAATAAAAGACGCCCTGGCCCTGCTTTCCTTCCTGGCCAACGGCAGGGACGAAATCGCCTTCCGCCGGGTAGTAAACAAACCCGCCCGCGGGCTGGGAAAGGCCGCGGTGGATCGCATCATCGAAGCCTTCGCCGGTGATTCTGCGGCGGAGCCGGGGGGCCTGGAGGCCGCCGCCCGGCGTCTCCTCCCGGAACTTTCCCCCAAGGCCCGCTCGGGGCTGCAGGAATTCCTCCGCCTGATCGAAGAAGGCCGGGACCTGATCTCGGCGGCGGACGCGGGGGATTGGGAAACGGAAAACGGTACGGATAGAAAGGCCCCCGCCGGACCGGCGGCAAGGCCCCGCCCCGGAACAAAGGCCCGCCGGGAGGAGGCCTCCGAATCCCGGGAGGAACTGCGCGGTTCCGAAGGGCTTTCGACCCTGGTGGTAAAACTGGTAACGGATTCGGGCCTTGCAAACCACTACCGGCTTCACGAGGAGATTGGCGCGGTTCCGCGGCTCAACAACCTTCAGGAACTGGCCAACGCCGCCGTCGAGTACCCCGCCACTATGGCGGGGCTTCTGCAATTCCTCGAAAACATCGAACTTGACCGCTCCCTGGAAGACAATTCGGATAAAAAGACCGGCGGCAATGCCGTTACCCTGATCACCTTTCACAACACCAAGGGGCTGGAATTCCGGCATGTCATCATGACCGGCATTGAACAGGGAATCTTCCCCCGGGACGATAAAAAGGGGGAGGACCTGGAAGAAGAACGGCGGCTCTTTTACGTGGGCGCCACCAGGGCTATGGACGAGCTTTACCTGGTATCCTGCGCCCAGCGCCGGATGTACGGCCGTACCCAGACCGCCGAACCCAGCCTTTTTTTACGGGAAATAGACCCCGCGGGAATACGGACCGTCGGCGGCGGCCAGGGATACGGCGGCGGGCCCGGCGGCAAGAAGCCCGGCCTTGACGGCGGCTCCGGCCATACCGGGACCGCTCCGGCGAAGGACCGGGCCCGCGGCGAATGGCGGCGGGGCGACCGGGTCTACCACGATGACTACGGTTACGGCGGGGTACTGCGGGTCCGGGAAAGTGAAGACGGCCCGGTGGTGGAACTGCTCTTTGAAAGCGGCAAGGAACTGCGTTTCCTCAGCCGCTACCAGGGTTCCGCGTTTACCCGGATCGGCAAGGACGATTAAAGGACATTTTTTGATGGAAACAGCCCTGTTGAATCTGCTGCCCGTGGTACTCCGGGCCAGGGATTTCAGACTATACACCAAAGACGGCGGCAGACTGGTGGACCTGTGGCAGGCCGGCGGCCGTTCCATCCTGGGCCATACCCCCGCCGGTGTACTGCGGGAACTAAAAAACTGCGCCGGCAGGGGCCTTTTCAGCCCCCTGCCCCATCCCCAGGAACAGCGCCTTGCCAAAGCCCTGTCCCGGCTTATCCCCCGCCGGAACTTCCGGTTCTATGCGGAGCGGGCCTCCCTGGACCAGGCCCTGGAAGCGGCGGGTTTTCCCCGTGCCGCCCGGGACCCCGTCTTCACCCCCGGCAGCCCTCCCGGAACCCCCGGCGGGAACCCCGGCCCCAGCCTGTGGCGGCCCTTCCTGGAACCGGAGGAGGGCGCGCTGCTTGTCCCCGTTCTTCCCTGGCCCCTGGCCCCCTGGATTCTGGCCCTGGAACCCGCTTTGGAAGACCGTTTCCCCCCGTCACAGCCCGTCTCCCCGGTTCTTTTGGCCGCGGCAGCCAGGGCCGTCTACGATCTTATCGCAGCAGGCCCCGTCGGGGGACGGCCGGTGTATCCAAAAATCAACCACGCTCTTTACGGGACAGCGCCGGACAAAACGCCTGGCGGGACAGGGCATCCCTGGCGCCGCCAGGGCCCTTACCTGGTCTACGCCCCCCTTCAAATCCCGCCCCGCGGAGATTCACAGAATACCCCCCGCCCCTCTTGGGAAACCCTCTTCCGGGACTTCCTCCGGGCGGGCTTCCTTATCCCCCCAGACCCCGGGGAACCCCTCATCCTGCCGGGAATCCTCTCCCCCGGAGAAGAAGCCAGGCTGTCGGCCCTTCTTAGCGCCTAAATCCCCGGCAATTCTCATTTTGAGAAGAGGGAAGGGGCCCCGGTGATTTTGTAGGCGTCTTTTCCATCGAAAATTTTGTAAAAGTAAAATTGCTGCTAATTCCCCGCGTCCCCTTGCATTTCGCTTCCCGCTTGATAATACTAGCAACATGGACTCAGGACAGGCTACATTAATCGTCAGCCGCCTTGTTATCGGGGCCCTGGCGGTCTTTTTTGCCATTATGCTCTGGTCCAGGACCAGGGATACCGCATGGATACTCATAATAGGCGGGACCATTGCCGCCTATGGGGATATCCTGTACACGGTTCTGAACCTTTTCGGCATAGCGGCGGCCCTTCCGGTTATCGGATCAGTACCTTTGTTGACCATTATTCTATCCAATATACCGGCAGTGTTCTATGTTTCAGCATTTTTAGTAATGGTAGTCCGCTCCTACGGACACCGTTAATTTGTTTGGAGGATTTATGAAATCGTTGGCGCTTGGTTTAATCTTTTTGGCCGCGGCTTTTTTTGCCGGTTTCTGCTGGCGGGGAGATGTTCTGGCCTTTCTCCGGGGAGCATTACCGGTCATTGCCCTTCTTATCGGCCTGGTGGCCGTGTTTATCGGCATTGCGGACCTCAAAGACAAGGCCGCAGCCAAAAGGGAAGAGGCAAAGGACAAAGCAAACACCTAAGCCGGTTCTAAAATCTGACATTCCGGAACTTTCTCACCGGGTAAGCGCAGGTAAGAAGTTAATGAGGGGGAGCGCCCCCATCCCGGCAGGTAAAATAATTTCGCAGGATACGGCGTTTTTTGACGCTGCTCCCCGCTCCATAGTCCTCTCGCCAAACCTGCGGTTTGGCGTTCCGGTCTATTCCGCTCCCCCCACTCAGGTACTCAAAATCAGTTTGGGAAAGGATGAAAAGGCGCTCTGTAAAAGCAGGGCGGGGTGTCAGGACCCCAAGGAGATGTTACCGGCGCCTTTTCGTTGTGGAATGGTTAAAATGAGAATTGCTGATGCCTTGACAGAACCCCCCTTTCATGACAGTATAACGGCTTACGTGCGTATTCAAACAGAGAAGGTTGCAGAATATGAAGACTGAATTCGTAAAACCCGCCCAGGTGGAGCGGAAGTGGTTTCTTATTGACGCCCAGGGCAAGGTGTTGGGCAGGGTTGCGGCCAGAGTATCTTCAATACTCCGGGGCAAGGAAAAGGCGATCTACGCTCCCCACCAGGAAACAGGGGATTTTGTGGTAATTGTCAACGCGGAAAAAATCGTCGTTACCGGACGGAAGGCCCAGCAGAAGGAATACCACCGGCATTCCGGCTATGTGGGCGGGCTTAAAACCTACCGTTTTGAAAAACTTATCACCCGGCGGCCGGCGGCCCCCCTGGAACTGGCTATCAAAGGGATGCTCCCCAAGGGGCCCTTGGGCCGGAAGCTTTTTAAGAACGTTAAAGTCTATGCCGGGGCGGAACACCCCCACGGGGCCCAAAATCCCCAGGCGCTTGAACTCTAAAACAAGGGTATATCCCGGATTTTTCACGGGGAACTCCAATTATATGAGGTAAGAGTAAATGGTCAAGAATCTTGGAATCGGTACCGGCAGAAGAAAAGTTGCTGTTGCCCGTGTATATGTTCGGGATGGCAGCGGCAAAATAACCATCAATGGCAAGGAATTGGGCCAATACTTCGTCCAAGGGGAGCATGCCCTCATGGTCCGCCAGCCTCTTATGGTAACGGCGAATGAAAACAAATTCGACATTCTTATCAATGTTTATGGGGGCGGCCCCAACGGACAGGCCGGCGCCTGCCGCCACGGCATCGCAAGGGCGCTCTGCCAGGTGGATCAGACCAACTACGCCAGCCTCCGCAGTAACGGCTACCTGACCCGAGACCCCCGGATGGTGGAACGGAAAAAGTACGGGCGGGCCGGTGCACGCCGGCGCTTCCAGTTCTCCAAGCGTTAACAATCCTTCTCCGCTGCCGGGCTTATCCAAACAGACGGCCGCGGCATAAGGGATTTTTTGTTCTGCGGGAACCATGACCATCGTAAGCGTTAAAAACGGAAAAGACGCGGATACCGTGCGTCTTGAATTGTCCGATGGTTCCCTTTTTTCGTTTAAGCCCTGCTACCTGGGGGCTGTTTTTTTTGACGACAGCCGTTACACGCCGGGGGCGGAAATCAGCCCCGGTGAAGAAGACGGCTTCCGCTTTGCCTCCTCCTGTCTGCGGGGGGAAAAAGCCGCTCTCCGCCTGGTCAGCCGGGCGGAACAGACCGGCTTCGGCCTCCGGCGTAAACTGGAAAAGTCCGGCTACTCCCCGTCCTGTGTCAGCGCGGTTCTTGCCCGGCTGCGGGAACTGAACATTGTAGACGATTCACGCTATGCCCAACTCTGGCTGCAGGCCCGCCTGGCCCACCGGGCGGAAGGCCCCCGGCGGCTCCTGGCCGCCCTCCGCGGCCGGGGTATTTCCCGGCAGGACGCCGAGGCTGCCCTACAGGAAGTCCTTACCCCTGCCGCGGAAAAGACCCTGCTGGATACCTTTCTCAGGAAAAAACGGCTCTCCGGGGACGGCGGGATATCAAAAATCACCATAATTTTAAAACAGGAAGGCTTTTCCCCCGATCTTATCCGGGATTACCGGGAAAACAATTGAATTTATGGTTTTTAACCTTTACCCGCGGTATAGTTTTTGTAATGAAATCCCGGCGGACCCGGGAGGGAAGGGAAACGTGTCAAAGACCACACAGAAAATTCGTATCTATTCGGCGCTGGAAGTGGCAAATATCTGCGGCGTTGTAAATCAAACGGCAATTAACTGGATTCGGAACGGGTATCTAAAAGCCTTTTCTACTCCCGGCGGACAGTACCGGGTGTACGAAGATGACCTTTCCAATTTTCTTTCGGGACACGGCATGCGTAATTCCGCAGCAGCGCTTCATCTGGTAGATAAAAACAGCGGCGCTAAAAACGAAACGGCGCTGATAATCGATCACCGGTACGATGCGGGCAGCCGGCTCAAGGAATGGCTGGAGAACACGTTTTCAAATTACGAAGTTGTGCAGGCCCGCGACGGGTTTGAAGCGGGCTGGCTGTTCTGCCGTTTCAAGCCAGGTTTGATATTCCTGAATGCCGATCTGCCCGGCGTCAACGTTCATGACATGGCAAGGAAATTCAAAGAAGACCCCGCTTCGGGAAATCCCTATGTAATCGCCCTGACGCCCGATAATTCCGGGGGCACGGTTCCCTGGGCGGACGCCTGTTTCCCCCGGCGCCTGGACGGGGACCATGCCCGGAATATAATCCTCAGCCTGGGGCAGATGCCGGTTACCGCCTAAACCCCGGTTAGCAGCCCCCGGACCCCCGCCGCAGCACGTTTACCAACGGCAAAATTATCAATGTCCGCATAGCGCCTGCCGGCTTTTTTCCTGATCCCCTCTCTCCGGCAGGGCAACGGCAGGTATCGTTGGTATAAAGGCTGGTTGAACACAACAAAGTGAACCGGCAGCCGTTTGACCATTTTTTTACCTTAATTAACCTTCTTTAAGCAATGTTAGTTTTTTTAAGGAGGAGAAAAGACGCCCCGGATTTTTCCAGCCGGCAGGACCCCTGATGAATTTTTTACGGCTCTTTTCGAATTTGGAATTGCTGTGCGGCGACGTGACAGTATAGCAAATTTTTGATAAAATGTAGTTAGTTACTCAAAATTGATAAGTTGATAGAGGTTTGGCATGGGGCGTAATTATTGGCGGATTGGTATTGAGCACATTGAATTGGGATTGTTTGAAGAAGGATACCCTTATTTCTGGGGCGGCGCCGTAACCGGAATCATCGGAGACGGAAATCCTAGAAAAGCTTACATCAATCGTCTACCAGAAGTACGGATTGGTGATATTCTTGTCGCAGGAGGAACAAAAAATATTAAGTATGTTGGAGAAATAATCTCAACTCCGGTTTATCTCTTTGAAGAAGGTGGCCCCAAAAATGGTACTTGGGATAAGTTTGGGATAAGCGAAGCAGATTTTGAGACACAGGAAATATTTAAACCATATGAGGACGATGGCTATAGTGATGTTGTTTGTATAAAAACGAAATGGTTTAAAATAGATTGCTCTCAATTAAAAATGCCGGAGTCGCAGACCTTGGGGTCTTTTACATCGTTGAATGAGTCAGGTAAAAAATATATTGAATCAGTATTATCGAAGGAGTCAATTATGAATGGAGTAACTATAGAAAATTGCCTGCATTTACTACAGGCAAACAAAAACCTCATCCTCACCGGTGCGCCGGGGACGGGAAAGACGTATTTGGCAAAGCAGATAGCTCAACAGATGTTATTTGGCGAAGCAAAGGACGAGGAAAAATTGGATGATAAGCAGAGGGCTTTCTTCAAAGAACACTGCGGCTTTGTTCAATTCCATCCGTCCTATGATTACACGGATTTTGTGGAGGGGTTGCGCCCAACACCGCCGAGCGACAACGGTCAAATTGGGTTTGAG
>JAIRXT010000077.1 GCA_031268125.1 Treponema sp.
GAAAAGTACACCACGGAGCAGCGGAATGAGGCGTCCTGCGATATTGATTCCAAAACGGCCCGGGAAATCGTTACCATTATCAATAACGAAGATAAAAAAGTTCCCTTCGCCGTAGAAAAGATACTCCCGGAGATCGCCGCCCTGGTGGACGGTATCGTAGCGGCCTTTGAAAGGGGGGGGCGGCTTATCTACACAGGCGCCGGAACTTCCGGCCGGCTGGGGGTACTGGACGCTTCCGAATGCCCCCCCACCTACGGGGTCGATCCTTCTATGGTTCAGGGGCTTATCGCCGGAGGCCGGGAAGCTCTTACCACCTCCATCGAAGCCGCCGAGGACAAGGCGGAAGAGGGAGTACAGGATTTAAAAAAAATCGGTTTCAATCAAAACGATGTCCTGGTGGGAATTACCGCGTCGGGCCAGGCTCCCTATGTGCTGGGGGCCCTGGAATACGCCCGGAATATGGGGGCCCTTACCGCCGCCATAAGCTGCAACGCCGGTTCAAAAACATTCGAACTTGCCGCGCACCGGCTCTACGTGAATGTGGGCCCGGAGGTAGTAACCGGTTCCACCCGGATGAAATCCGGGACCGCCCAGAAGCTTGTCCTTAACATGCTTTCAACCGCCAGCATGATCCGTATCGGGAAGGTCTACAAAAACCTGATGGTGGATCTCCGGCCGGTGAATCAAAAACTGGTTCTCCGTTCCATCCGGCTTATCCGGGAAGTAACGGGCTGTTCGCCCGAACAGGCGGAAGCGGCCTTCGGCATGTCGGGGAAAAATCCCAAGACCGCCATTGTCATGGTTCTTTTGGAGACTGACCGGGAACGGGCGGAAACCCTGTTACAGGAAGCGGGGGGGCACATCAGCGCCCTGGCAGCGGTACGGGAAGGAGGTGGCATAGCAATAAGCCGGATGTAGGTATGCACAATTGCATAATGAAAATTGAGGCAGTTCCAAAATGTCAGATTTTGAAATTGCAGCCTTGAAATTAATTTCACTTTTAATGAGGAGATTGCGATCATGAAAAAGGTTCTGTTTGTTTTATTGTGTCTGGCCTGCCTGGGCGCTCCGGTATTTGCTGCCGGTTCCCGGCAGGGCGGGACCGCCGCGGGCGGGGAAAGGCCCCTGGAATTTTCCATGTACTATGTGGATAACGCGACCCTGCCTTTCCGGCAGGATTGGCTCACGGTACGGAAAATCCAGGAGATGTTCAACGTAAAAATCAACTGGGAAATTATTCCCATTGCCGATTACGCCACCAAGGTTTCCGTTGCCCTTAACACGGGGAACGCTCCGGACGTGATCCTCTACCAGAGCATCACCGGGGAAAACGCCTCCCTTGCCGTCAACGGCGCTATCGTTCCCATCAGCGATTACGCTTCATGGACGCCGAATTTTAACGCCAGGGTTGCCGAGTTCGGCATTCAGGCCGATGTGGATATGCTCAAGCTGATGGACGGCAAGCTGTACAGCCTGCCCGCCCTCTACGACAAACCCTTCTACGACGGCGGCCTTATCCTGCGGGAGGATATCCTTGCAAAGTACAACAGGCCCGCGCCCAAGACTTACGAGGATCTTTATGCCCTCGCCAAAGCCTATAAGGCGGATAATCCCGCTTCCTATCCGGTAACTATTCTGGTAGGCCCCCGGGTACACTACCGGATGACCCAGCCTGCCTGGGGGATCAGCCTGCACAGTAACGGCGCCGGGGGCAGCAGGGTGTTAAGCTGGGATTACGGCAGGAAGCAGTATTTTACCGGGGCCGTAAGCGAACAGTACCGGGAGTATATGCGGTTTTGGAGCAAGATGTACGCCGAAGGCCTTTTGGACCCCGAAATGGTGGACCCCGTCCCCGGCGATGTCTGGACCCGGAAAATGGCCACCGGATCGGCGATTGCGAGCTATGCCTATTACGATCAGATCGGAGGCGTTGAAGCCGCATCCTCGATCCCCGGCTTTAAGCTGAATATGTATCCCCCTCTGGCGGGTCCCGCCGGCGCACGGCATCAGCAGAAAAACAAAACCGGTCAGGGCATCATCTTCCCCGCAAAGACCGCAAGGAACCCCAACTTTGAACGCATTGTCCGGGCGATAGACGCCATGTTCTTCAGTACCGAAGGGGCCCTGCTCTGGAATTACGGGGTTGAGGGGGAAACCTACACCCGCCAGGGGAATACCTTCAAATTTGCCGATAGCATCGTCAATTCTCCCGACGGCATTTACAAAACCATGCAGCTCCGCTACGGATGCGGTTCCGATACCCTCCAGTATGTCTGGGTAAACGCCAGCCAGATGATTAAGTACGACGAGAACTACGCGGCTATCAACGCCCAGGTGGCGGCCATGAACGATGCCATCCAGCTTATTCCCCCCGCGCCCAAGTTTGATGATCTTACCGCGGAAAAGGCTACCTCCCTTATGGGCCCCCTCTTTGATACCTTCGCCGTATGGGACGACGCCTTCCTTACGGGAAAGAGAAGCCTTGACACGGACTGGGCCGCCTATGTGGCGGAGATGAGGCAGAAAGGTCTGGACGAATACCTTTCCCTGTATAACAGCAGCCTGTAAGCGGATTTGTAAACACCCAGGTCCGGATGGAGGAAACATGGACAAGATTAATATTATGATGATTGGCGCCCATCCGGACGACTGCGATTTCAGGTGCGGCGGTACGGCAATTAAATACCTCCGCTCAGGCTGCCGGGTTATGTTCCTCTCCATGACCAACGGCTGTAACGGCCATCATCTTGATTTCGGCAGCGCCCTGGCCTCCCGGCGTCGTGAAGAAACCGGGGCCGCGGCAAAGCTGCTGGGCATTGATTACCGGGTTCTTGATATTCCCGACGGATCGCTCACGGCGGAACTCCGTTACCGGGACATGCTCATGCGGGAAATCCGTGCCTTTATGCCTGACGTCATCATCACCCACCGGTCCAATGACTATCACCCGGATCATCGCAGCGCCGGTACTCTGGTGACGGATTGTTCCTATTTGGTTATGGTACCCGGAATCACTGCGGACAGCCCGCCGTTAAAGAAAGCGCCGTTTATTTTCTACATGACCGATTCTTTCACTTTCCCGGCGCCGTTTACCCCGGATGCCGTGGTTGCCGTTGACGACGTTCTGGAGGAAAAGACCGCCCTTCTGAACTGTCATGCCTCCCAGGTGTACGAATGGCTGCCCTGGGTGGAAGGCTATTCCCAGGAAGTCCCCCCTGCCGGGGAGGGCGCAAAGCGTTTGTCGTGGCTCAAGGACAGGATTAAAAACATGGACGCGCCCGGCGACACCTGCCGGGAACTGCTCATAAAGCGTTACGGCAGGGGAAAAGGCGCCGCAGTAACATGCTGTGAAAGTTTTCAACTCTGTGAATACGGCGCCCGCGGGGACGCAAAAAAAATTACGGAACTTTTTCCTTAAAAAAACTGCAAAAGACTAAAGCCTTTTGCGAGACTTGTTCAACAAGTCCAATGATAAACAATCGTAAATGGGGGATTGTATGATAAAACAAATCAAAGAGAATAAATTCCGGGAACCTCTTGCCGTTCACATCCGTAAATACCTGGCCCTTTATTCCATGTTTATTCTGCCGGTAAGTTATTTTATCATTTTTAAATATATGCCCATGTTCGGGAACATCCTCGCCTTTAGGCGTTTCCGTCCCGGCATGGGGGCTTGGGGGACCGAGTGGGTGGGGTTTCAATATTTTGCCCGGTTCCTGGGGGACGAGTCCTTTTGGCGGGCCTTTCGGAATACCCTTATCACCTCCCTGTGGAACATTGTGGTCAACTTCCCCCTGCCTATTTTTTTGGCGGTAGTTCTGAACGAGGCCCGGTCCAAATTTTTTAAAAAGATCGTCCAGACCATTTCCTATATGCCCCGTTTTATTTCTACCGTGGTGGTGATCGCCATTCTGGGGGAAATCCTTTCCCCTTCCAGCGGGCTCCTGAACCGTTTTTTGGTGAAGGTTTTTAACATGGCGCCCATCTATTTTGTGAATCTTCCCCAGTGGTTCCGGCCCATTTATGTACTTACCGACAGTTGGCAGTTTACCGGCTGGACGGCCATCATCTACCTGGCGGCCATTACCAATATCTCAACCGATCTTTTTGAAGCCGCTGAAATTGACGGCGCTTCCCGGTTTAAAAAAATATGGCATGTAACCATTCCTTCGATCATGCCCACAATTATGGTGATGCTGATCCTCCAGATAGGCAGGATGCTTACCCTGGGTTTTGAAAAGGTACTGCTCCTTTATACTCCGGCGAATTCCCATGTCAGCGATATTCTGGATACGCTGGTTTACCGTACCGGCCTTGCCGGGGGAACGCCGAATTATTCCTACGCCACCGCCATCGGGCTTTTTAGCAGCATTATCGGACTCGTTCTGGTTTCTTCGGCGAATTTTATAAGCCGCAAAACCACCGGCGAGTCTATCTATTAGACAAGGGAGGGAATATTATGGGAAACCTTTTTCGGCGCAGATCGGGATTAAAAAGAATCACCTTTTTCGACGTGGTAGTAGCCCTGGTTTTAACCTGGGTACTCCTGGTTTGTATCGTGCCCTTTGTTTATATGTTCGCCCTGTCCTTTTCCGGGGTACAGGAAATTATCAACAACAAGGTCGGCCTGTGGCCCCGGGGTTTTAACACCGCCGCCTACCGGCAGGTACTGGGATATCCGAATTTTTTTCTGGCCTATAAAAACACCATTTTTTATACCTCCTGCGGTACTCTTATCGCGCTGGCAATGACTATCCTTTTTGGGTATCCCCTGTCCAAGCCTTTTCTGCGGGGCAACAGCTTTTTCATGAAGATGGTGGTGTTTTCCATGTTTTTTTCAGGAGGGCTTATCCCCACCTACCTCCTCATCTCCGGTCTGGGAATTACCAATACGCCTTTGGCGATTTTATTGCCCTTTGCCATCAGCCCCTTTAACCTGATCATCCTGATTAGCTTCTTCAAAGGGGTGCCCAAGGAAATTGAGGAAGCCGCCCTGATCGACGGGCTGGGCTACTACGGCATCCTGACCCGTATTGTCCTGCCCCTGTCCACCGCGGCTCTGGCGACCATCGGCCTCTATTACGCGGTGTTTTTCTGGAACGACTGGTTTAACGCCCTGATATACCTTAAAAGCAGCCAGTACCCGGTGATGCTTTTTCTGCGGAACATCGTCAACGGCACCATGACCGTGGGGGAAGGTTCCGGCGCGGCGGATCGTACCAGCATCGGCATAGCCATCAAGGCGGCGGTGATCATGGTTTCCACCCTGCCCATTATCATCCTCTATCCCATGCTGCAGCGTTTCTTTATTGCCGGTTTGACCGTGGGTTCCGTTAAGGGCTAAGGGCAGGCAGGGCAGACGCTTTGCTTTTCATGGAGGAAGTATGAAAGACAAGGTTTTGGCGATGACGGCGGCGGAAAAAACAGGCCAGCGTTTTACGCTGGGTTTTACGGGGAAAACCCCGTCCCCTGAGTTCCGGCGTCTGGTTAAAGAGTATAAGGCGGGGAATGTCATCCTCTTCCGGGACAACCTGGAAAGCGCTTCCCAGGCCCGGCGGCTTACCGGCGAAATCCGGAACATAGTTGAGGGGGAAACGGGCCATCCCCCCTTTATCGCCCTGGATCAGGAGGGCGGGGTGGTAACCCGGCTGCCCCGGGATATGGTTAACGTCCCCGGGGCCATGGCCCTGGCCGCCGCCGGGGGCAGACGGGAGGTGTACGAGGCGGCCCGGATTACCGCCGGTGAATTACGGCGTATTGGGATTAACCTCAACCTGGCGCCGGTGCTGGATGTTAATTCAAACCCGGATAATCCGGCTGTCGGGGTCCGCAGTTTTGGGACCCGGCCGGAACTGGCCGGCGCCCTGGGAACCGAAGTCATCCGGGCCTTTGCCGAAGCGGGACTCCTCTGCTGCGGCAAGCATTTTCCCGGCCACGGGGATACCGCGGTGGATTCCCACCTGGATCTCCCCCGGGTGGACAAGGACCTGGCCGCCCTGGAGACCTGCGAACTCATCCCCTTTAAAGCCGCCATTGCCGCGGGCATCCCCGCCATTATGACCACCCATATCCTCTTTCCCCGTCTTGAGGAACGGAGCCTTCCCGCCACCATGTCCCGGACCATCATTACCGGCCTTTTGAAAGAAAAGCTGGGCTTTTCCGGCTTGGTCCTGAGCGACGGCATGGAAATGAAGGCCATCGGGGATTTTTACGGCGTCCCGGAGGGATGCCTGGCAGCCCTGGGCGCGGGGGTGGACCTGGTGTATATCTGCCATGAGTCCCCGCAGATGGAGGAGAGCCTCCGGGCGGCGGCGGCGGCCTACAACGGGGGCCGTTTTGACCGGGAGGAATTTGACCGGTCGGTGGAAAAGATACTGTTATATAAAGAAAAATACGCTTCCTTCGGGATAGACGGCGGGGAAGAAGCCGGGGATTTCCCGGAACGGAACGCCTTCCTCATGCGCCGGACCATAAGCCTTGAAGGTTCCGCCAAGGCGGGTTCCGCCATCCTTCCCCCCCTGGGGACCAGGCCCTTTTTTACCGGTCCCCTGGCCTACCGTTCCACCATCGCGTCCGCCAAACCCGACGACGCTCTGGACTTCGCCTCCTGGTTTGCCCGGCGTTTCGGGGGCGAAGGGGTACAAAGCTCCCTCAATCCCGGCGGGGAAGAGATAGAAAGTATATGTTCCCGGGCCGCGGGGCACAGTTCCGTCGTGCTGGGATGCTACAACGCCCATTTGAACCGCGCCCAGATCGATTTGGCAAAGGCCCTTGCCGGGCTTCATATCCCCCTGATCGCCGCCGCCCTGAGAAATCCCTATGACCTTAAACTTATGCCCCCCCGCGCCTGGAAACTTGCGGTCTGGGAGTACACCGAAAACAGCTTTGAGGCCCTTGCCGGGGCCCTGCGGGGGGACTTTATCCCCACGGGC
>JAIRXT010000109.1 GCA_031268125.1 Treponema sp.
GCTAGCGGTACTCAACCGGAAAGACCATGCGATCCCTGGTCAACACCGTCTCCGGGAAAATTTCCTGGGCCTCCCTTAAAAGCTGCTTCAAGTCGTAGTCGGTGTAGCGGGGGCTGTAGTGGATCAGGGCCAGCTTCTTGACCCCCGCCGCCAGGGCAATCCGGGCCGCCTGTTCCGATGTCATGTGCTTCTTCTCCCGGGCGCTGTCCGCCAGATCCCGGCAGAACATCCCCTCGCAGACCAACAGGTCGGAGTCCGCCACCTGGCCGGCAATGCCGGGGAAGCCCAGCGTATCGGTTACAAACGAAAATTTCCTTCCCAGCCGGGATTCCCCCAGCACATCCTCCGGCCGCACCAGGGCGCCGTCCGCGGCTTCCACCGTTTCCCCGGACTGCAGCTTTGACCACAGAGGCCCCCGGGGCACCTTCAGAGCCTCCGCCAGATCCGGGTGGAATTCCCCCGGCCGGATATCCTCCTCCAGGGTATAGCCGTAACAGGGTTTGGTATGCCGCAGCGCAAAGGCCCGGACATGGAAACCATCCCCCTTGTAGACTATCCCCGGCTCGGTAACTTCCCGGATTACAATCTCGTAGTTAATGTACATGTCAAGCACCCGGCGGCTCTCCTCGATGTACTCCCCGATCCGGGGGGGGCCGATAATGTACAGCGGATCATCCCGGTCCACCTGGGAGGAGAGCATCAAAAGCCCCGGAATGCCCGTTACGTGGTCCGCATGGGTATGGCTGACGAAGATGACGGAAATTTTCTTCCAGCGCAGGTTCAGCCGCCGCAGGGAGACCTGGGTACCCTCCCCTCCGTCAAACAGGAACAGTTCACCCTCCCGCCGCAGCAGGACGGAGGTAAGATGCCGGTTGGGCAGGGGCATCATACCCCCGCAGCCCAGGATAAAGGCCTCAAGATTCATAATGGGGCAGTATAGCCGGTTTGGGGGATAATTTTCCAGCCGACGCGTTTTGACGCCGGAAATTCGAGGTAAAACCGGACGGGCATAAAAAAAGCCCCCGAAGGGGCATGGGCGATACAAGAGTCGAACTTGTGACCCCCAGCGTGTCATACTGGTGCTCTAACCAACTGAGCTAACCGCCCAACTATCCGCACACCGCAAAGCGATGTTTATTCACAAATGCCGCAGGGCCAGTCTTATGCCGACATACCCATCATATACGGACCGGCCTTAGCCGGTCCAGAGCGCCGCTTCAGGTTCCCCGCTAATTCCGTTCCCGGATAACCACGTTGATCTCTATTTTACCGTTTTTACCCCCGGGGCCAAGCTGCATGGGAACGATCAAAGCCTCCACGTCCTTGCCCAAATTACTGGAAACTTCCATGTTGTCGCCGGTAAAAAGGGCCGGAGGCGTCAGATCGAATTTAAAACCCAGATCGTGCAGTTTTGTTACCGCCTGGGCGGTGATCATGTTGGCAAGTTCCTGAATGGTCGCCTTTGCCATATCGTCCATGGTTTTGAAGTCTTCCCCGTTCATGGTACTTACCACATAGAGGGCAGAATCCCTGGTCATATCGAACAAAACACGGCCTTCCACATCTCCGGCAAGCCCGACCAGGGCCGCCACACCCTGAATAGCCATGTTCGTAGACTTAAGGAACAGATCCCCCCGCTTAACGTCCGTATTAAGCACCTCTTTCAATACATTAAAGGCCGCCTCAACAAAGGGATTAATGTATTCAACTCTCATATCAAACTCCTTTCCAATAACGACTATGAATTACGCAAATAAGCAGATATCGGATCCGATGCGACCGGAAGCCATTCACCACCCTGGAGCTGTTCGTTCCGCCCCAAAATAACCATACCCCGGTTTTTTAACTTTTCAGCAAACTGGGCGATCATCTTTTCCTGATCCCGTACCGAAAGGAAAGAAAGAATATCCCGGGCCAGAATAAAATCCATGTCCGGAAGGGGATTATCATTCAGGATATCGTGATATTCAAAAATCACCGAATCCTTAATCACCTGGTTAAAACTGTAACCATTCTTCCCGTTTACCATGAAAGGCCGGCAATATTCGGGCACTTCCTCCAAATCGAATACCTGATTAGGCGCCTGGGATATGGCCATGATGTCATTATCGTTGGCCCATATCCTGATACGCCCGTCCGGATACCTTTGTTTAAGTATACAGGCAAATGAATAAGTTTCATAGCCCTTGCCGCAGCCAAGATTCCAGACCTGGATGTTGTTGGAGGGAAGTTCCGGCAGGATATTCCTGACCATCCCCGCATAATCATCATCCCAGAAGACCCCGGTATGCGGAGAGTGAAAAGAAACAAGAAAATTCTCCGCATCGGAAGCGTTTTTTAACTGGATATCTACATCCGTATGGGTAGCGGCCCATTCACCAAAACGCTTGTCCAGCCAGTTTTCGTTGACCAGAGACGCGAAAAAATGCTGCAGGGCGCCCAGATTATCACGGATAAAGCCAACGGTCTCACCGGACATCTCCGGCTGGGCCGGAGCGGCTTCCGGGGCTTTGTATGCGGCTCCGCCGGCCTCCGCAATCGCGGGACGGGGCTTTTCCTCCTCCTTGCTCTGGGAGAAGATACGGACCACATCCAGGATGATGTAAAGATCCCCCTGCTTCTCCACCACCCCGCTGATAAATTTGATGTTAATATCCCCAAAAATCGGATGGGGGGGCTGGATGGTCCCGGAATTGATCCCCACGACCTTGTCGATCTTGTCTACGATGGTCCCGTAGACCCGGTCTTCAATGCGGAGGATCAGCATGTTTTCCTGGCCGTCCGCCTTATGGTCCAGGGGGAGGTGGAAGAATGAACGGAGATCGATAATGGGGATAATATCACCCCGGAGGTTGTATACGCCCCGGACAAAAGAAGCGGCGTTGGGTACGTAGGTAAATTTATCGGCCTTGGCTATTTCCTTGACGTTCATAATATCAACGCCGTAGTCCTTCCCCCCCAAGGAAAAGGTGATCATCTTGTAATCATCGGTGCTTATCCGTTCTTTTTGTTCCTGGAGTTCAGCATTTACCTGGGCCAGGTCTTTGATCATCGCCATGATGGTTCTCCGTTACCGTACAGAAGATTCGCGGATGCGCCGGTTTTCCATTTCCCGGCGAAGCCCCAGCTCCAGAAGCTGGCCCACGTCAATAATCAGGGAAACCGACCCGTCGCCCAGTATCGAAGCCCCGGCGATACCCGGAGAGTTGGTATACTGATCCCGCAGAGGTTTAATAACCACGTCCTCCTCGCCGATAAGACTGTCCACCATAAAGCCCATCTTCTTTTCCGCCGTCCCCACAATCACAATAAAGTTGTAATCCTGCTGTTCTTCGGTCTTGATCCCGAAGAGCCGGTTCAGCCTGAGCAGGGAGATAACATCGTTGCGGATATTGAAGACCTCGTAGTTGTCGATCCTTTTGATATCCTGGGGTTTGAGCCGCAGGCTTTCGATCACGCTGGTAATGGGGATAGAGTAAATCTCCGTACCCACCCGGACCAGAAGGCCCTGGATAATCGCCAGCGTAAGGGGAAGCTTAATCGTAAACTTGGTACCCTTACCGTGCTCGGAACTGACCGTTACCGTACCGTTGAGTTTGTCAATCTGGCGGCGGACCACATCAAGGCCGACGCCCCTGCCGGAGATGCTGGTAATCTGTTTGGCCGTGGAAAAGCCCGGCTCGAAGATCAAATTAAAGGCCTCTACATCGGTAAGGAGCTTGTTGGGATTGATGAGTCCCCGTTCAACGGCCTTGGCCTTGACCGCATTTACGTCTATGCCTTTACCGTCATCGGCAATCTCGATGACGATCATGTTGCCTTCGTTGGCGGCCTTCAAGATGACCATGCCCTCCTCGGGCTTGCCGGCAGCCTTCCGTTCTTCCTGGGATTCGATCCCGTGGTCGATGGAATTCCGCACGGAGTGCATGATCGGATCCAGCAGATCCTCGATAACCGACTTGTCCAGTTCGGTTTCTTCCCCTTCGATGACCAGGTTGATCTTCTTGTTCAGGGACTTGGAAAGGTCCCGTACCAGCCGGGGGAAACGGCTGAAAATCTGGCTGATGGGTACCATGCGGATCCGCATGACCCCTTCCTGCAGTTCCCCGGTGATCCGCCCCAGATTCTGGGAGGTGGAGCGGAATTTTCCCATGTTGATCTTGACGGAAGCCTCGAAACCGTCAAAAAGGGTAAACATGTCCCCGTATTCTTCGCCGATTTCCTTGCGGATATCCTTAACGGACCGGCCTTCCTGTATGCTGTCCAGATAATCGGGGAGCTTGTCAAAGAGGCTTTTGATTTTTTCCCGGTATTTGTTCTCCAGATCGTGCAGTTCAACAAGCATGTCGTTGAACTGGTTGCTGATCTGGTTGAAGGTTGCCTTGGTGATGACCGTTTCCGACACCAGGTTGAGGAGATCGTCGATACGCTTGGAGTCCACCCGGAGGATGGAGCCCGCCTCTTTCCCGGCCTTCTTGGCATCCTCCGCAGAACCTGCCGCGGATTTGGCCTCCGCGGGAGCCGCCGGAACAACGGGGGCCGGGGCGGGCTTTGCCGCCTTGGGCGCGGCCGGCGCCGGTACCGGTTGGCCCCCGGCGGAAACCTTGCTTACATCGCTAATCGCGGCGTCCAGGGATACGTCGGGGATAATCACATGCCTGCGAATCTCATCCGCCGTTTTTGAGCTGGCGTAGTAATAGTCAACCGTGGGGAAGAAATTGTCTTCGTAAAGGGCATCGAAATCCGGCGTAGTGCGGAGGACCGTCCCGTCCCCCTTCAGGGCGGCGTAAACCTGGATGGCCCCTACCGTGTTCATCAGGCTGTTTTCATCAAATTTGACCGAAATCCGGTAGATGGGCATACCGCCGTCCACGGATTCCCGCAGTTCCCTAAGTTCGTCTTCGGTCAGGTCCCTTTGTGAAGAAACCGCCGCCGGGGGGGGAGCGGGTTTGGGCGCTGCGGGTTTGGCCGCGGAACCCTTCTTGCTTTTGGCGCTGTCCGGCAGCAGGGCGGAGAGCTTGGCCTCAATCGCCGAGGTATCTTCCTGGTAAACCGCCCCTTCCATACGCTTGCCCAGCATGGCCTTTATCACGTCAATCGCCGAAAGCAGAACATCAACCACATCTTCATTTACCGAAAGCTGATCCGACCGGATTGCGTCCAGCACGTCCTCTACCAGGTGGGTAAAATGGGAAAGTTCCATCATTTCCACCGTGGCGGAACCGCCTTTTAGGGTATGAGCGGCCCGGAAGATCTCATCCACGGAGTCCTTGTTGCCCCCTTCGTTTTCCAGAACCAAGACGTTCTGCTCTAGGGTGTCAACTTGCATTTGAGCTTCGCTGAAAAAATCTTTTAATAGTTCCTCATTATTAGGATCTAGATAATCGCTCATTATACATCAATCATTTATCGAGAAGCGGGGTTAAGTCAAGTCGTTGGTTATACAAGATCAGAATAAACGCGTAAAATCTTATACTTTGTGATACGCGCCTATTCGGCGGAAAAGACCACTTCACCTTCGGGAATCCGCAGGCTCGCCAGCTTGAGGGTCAGAATCTGGTTGGGGTCCGCATCTTTTTTCAGGCTTACCTGGGTGTCCAGCCCCAGGGCGGGGATGAGCGCCAGGGTCTTGGGCCCCCTCTTTTCCAAAACCACCCCCTCCCACCGGGAACCGATCTTGTCGTGGAGGTAAACCAGGGTCCAGTAAGTCCGGGAGGCCCGTTCCGCCTGCACGCTCTGGGCCAGGGCGGCATCCCCCGCGCCCAGCCTGAGCAGCAGTTCGTCTTTCCCCAGGGGCTCGGCGCCCCGGAGCGCCGCCCGTATCTGCTGATGGGCCAGAAGATCCGTATAACGGCGCAGGGGGCTGGTTACCTGGGTATACAGGCCCAGGCCCAGGCCCTGATGGGGGCCGGGGTTGAGGGAGAGATTCCTGGGCCGCATGGACTTGCGAAGCTGCCAGGCCCCCGCATAGCCCGGCAGAGGTTTGGCGGGGAGGTCCCCCAGCTCCTGGCCCACGTAGGGAAAGGGAAGGGATTCCCCCCGCAGTTCCCGGGACCGGACCCAGCGGGCGGCCCCTTCCCCGGCCAGGAGCATGCACTCCCGGACCATATCCGCGGATTTCCAGCGGGTTATGGGTTCCAGCCGGACCTGGCCCTCCTCCAGGGTGATGTGCAGTTCCGGCAGTTCGATGAAGACCGCCCCCGCTGCCAAACGCCGGGCCGCGTTACGCTCCCCCAGGGCAAACAGGGCCGCAAGAATCGCCGGTACGGAATCCCCGGCGGAGGGGGCCCCGGCGGCCAGCCTGTCGGCCTCCTCGTAGCTTAGGCGGGTAACCTGCACCCAGGAGGGAACCACTTCCACATCGAGGATGGAGGCGTCGGGGCCCAGGGTCAGTTTGAAGGAGAGGGCAGCGGAGCGCCCGGAAAGCCCCAAGGCAAACAGGGGCAGGGCTTCGCCGGCAAGCATCCGGTAGGTCGCTTCGGGGAGGTAAAAGGTTGCCCCCCGGTTCCGGGCTTCCCGTTCCGCGGGGCTGCCGGGGCCAATCGAGGAGGCGGGGTCCGCCACGTGGACCCACAGGCAGAGGGGGTCCGATGCGGAACGGGGGATTTCCAGGGAAACGGCATCGTCCGGGTCCTGACTCCAGGGGCTGTCGATGGCAAAGGACGGAAGACGGCTCAGGTCCAGGCGGTCCTCCGGGGGAGGCGGTTCAGGAACGGAGGAAGCGGAGCTCAGGGAAAGGCCGAAGCGCTGCGGGTGGGGATTCACCTTGAGATCCCAAAAGCCCGTCTCCAGCAGCAGCCGGTGGGCCCGGACGGGGCTTTCCTCCAGCCCCGCGTCCCTCATGGTCCTGCTTTTTGCGGCGATTCCGTAGGCCAGGGCTTCCACATCCTGCAAAAAACGGCCGTCCAGAACGGGGTCCAGCTTCCGGTTCCTGAGGCGTTCCAAAAAATCCGCCCGTTCCCGAAGCTCCTGATCCTTTCCGGCCCGCTTTTTCTCCTCCGCTTCCAGTTCCCCGGCGGACCGGGGGCGGATAAGGGAGCCTTCCGCCCTAAAGTAAAGGCCGTCCTGCAGCAGCAGGAACACCGCCCAGGCGCTCCGCGGGCTAAAGGCCCCCCAGATCAGTTCCGCCAGTTCTTGGGCGGAAAGGCCGGCCCCCTCGCCGGATTCTTCTGCGGAAAGGAGTTCCCAGGCCTCCCGCACCGGCCCTTCCGCTTCGGGAAAGCCCTCCGCCAGGGCGGCCAGGTCCGAAGCGCCGCAGGGTCCGGGATGAAGGAACTCCAGGTCCTTCTCCCGGACCTTCAGGGTCCCAGAGGCTCCCGGCCCGGCAGTAAGGATGAGGAGCCGGTCCCCTTCCCTGCCCTGCACCAGGGCAGGGCGGTTCTTGTAAGCCGCCAAACTTTTTTCGGGTATCACGGGGGCAGTGTACGGGGAACAGGCCGCTTCATCTAGTACCCTTCTGTTCCTCTTCCTGTATCTTGTAGAACTGATCGATGGCGTTAAGAATAAAATCCTGATACCGGGGTTCCAGATTCACAAACAGGGAAAGAAGCTTGGTAAGCCGGGCATCCCTCTTTTGGACGAAGGCTTCCCCCTCTCCGGCCCTGAGCCAACGGCTGTTCACGTCAAAGGAATCGCAGATTTGCTTGACGGTCCGGCCGCTGACCTCCCGCTCCCCGGTTTCTATGCTGGCTATCTGGCTTTGGGAAACGGCTAGAATCCGGGCAAAGCCTTTTTGGGTGAGTTTTAACATTTTTCGCAGATATTTTACCCGCTGATTGATGGTCAGATCAGGCGCATCCTTCATAAAATGTATGATAAAAGAGATAAAGGCACCCCGCAATGGCGTCAGCAATTCCGATTCAGAATCGCCGGACCGGATAATGCGCGTAATTGACAAATATCACTGCAGAATTATATTATTATGCGATGGTGATATTTTGGACAGGTGTACAGCTTCTATGATCGATGAAGTAACTTTTTCGCGCTTAAAAACCCAGTTTAACCGCCTGTCCCGGGAACAGCAGGCGGAAGTTTTGGGAATGGCGAAAGCCTTTACCTTTGCCCAAAGGACGGGCTTTGCCGGTGTAGAGGCCGTCATTGACGTTCAATCCGCCTTTCAAAACGGGAAAAAAAGTCTTATAAAGGAGTGTGCAGGGGATTAAGGCGGAAGCCCCGCCGCTGGAATGAGAACATTCAACTAAAAAATATCTAAATTGTTTTTGTAACTATGGTATTGAATGAAATACCCTGCAATTTAGACATTTTTACCCTAAATTCCCCCTGATAAGCCAGCAATTCTCAGGTTAGAAAAAGGTGAAAAAGCGCCCTGCCAAAACCGGCTACATTTGACCCGTACCCGGGGTCGGGAAAAAGGCCGGAAAAACATATGGAATTCCCTGCCGGCGGCATATTGCCGACGTATCAAAGATAGCGAAGGCAGATTCTACATGCGTTTTTCCGGTAATTTCCCGACCCCGGAGGAACGCTACGAGTCAAGTTTAGACAAAACCTCCGGCGCCTTTTCGTTTTGGAATGGTTAACATGAGAATTGCCGGAATGCAAAAGAACTGGAAAGGCCGGCGTTTTTCTGATAAACTTGCTGTCCATGATTGTGATGAAATTCGGCGGAACATCGGTGGCCGGCGCCGGCCGGATACGCCGCATGGCGGAGATTGTTAAGGCCCGGCTGGAACGGCGTCCGGTGCTGGTGCTGTCCGCTATGGGAGACACCACCGACCAACTGCTGGAAGCCGGGGGCCTGGCCTACCACGAGGCGCGGGTTTCCATAGCCGGTATCGAAGAACTTCACCTGGAAACCCTGAAAAACCTGGGGCTGGAAGCCGCCCGCGGGGAGATTGTCCCCCTTCTGGACGAGTTGAAGAGCCTTTTGACGGGTATTTCCCAGATCCGGGAACTGAGCCGGCGGACCAGGGACTATCTTTTGTCCTTTGGGGAGAGGCTTTCGGTACGGATTGCCGCGGCTTTTTTCAATTCCCTGGGTATCCGGGCCGGGGCCTTTGATTCGTGGCAGACGGGCTTTGTTTCCGATTCCAACCACAACGCCGCGGAGATTGCCGGAGAAAGCTGGAAACTTATTCCCGAAAAGATCCTCCCCCTGGTTGAGGCAGGGATGCTGCCGGTGATCACCGGCTTTATCGCCCATGATGCGGAGGGGGTGATTACCACCCTGGGGCGGGGCGGCAGCGATCTTTCCGCCACGATGATCGCCGCGGCCTGCGGGGCGGAAGAGGTTCAGATCTGGAAAGACGTGGACGGGATTCTGACGGCGGATCCCCGGATTGTAAAAAACGCCAAAGCCGTGGAAACTGTAACCTATGAGGAAGCCGCGGAACTGGCCTATTTCGGCGCCCAGGTGCTCCACCCCCGGGCTATGCAGCCCTGTATGAAAACGGGCACGCCGGTACTGGTTAAAAATTCCTATAACCCCGAAGCGCCGGGTACCAGAATCGCGGCATCACCGGCAAAAAGAACCCTCCCCGTCAGGGCCATTACCTCCCGCAAAAACATTACGCTGGTGGACATTGTTTCCACCCGGATGCTGGGCCAATACGGGTTCCTGGCGGAGGTTTTTTCCAGTTTTGCCCGGCATCGTATTTCGGTGGACATGGTGGCCACCAGCGAGGTTTCCGTTTCCCTGACATTGGACACGGTTCACGATCTTTCGGCCCTGAAGGAGGAGCTTTCCAGGATAGCCAGTGTGGAGCTCCGGGACGGGAAGGCCATCGTAACCATTGTGGGAAACGTAAAGCGTTCTTCGGAAATTCTGGCCCGGGCCTTCCGGACCTGCGAATTCCTGGGGGTGCCGGTGCAGATGGTCTCCCAGGGGGCCAGCAAGGTGAACATCAGCTTTATAGTTGACGATACGGAGGCGGAAGAAGTGGTCCGGGCGCTGCACATCGACTTTTTTGACCGTCTGGAGATTCCCGAACCGGTGGATTCCGGAGAAATTTCCGGCGGCGGGGACCATACAACGTGAATATAGCTATCATCGGCTACGGCAAGATGGGGAAGATTCTTGAAGCCCTGGCCGCGGAGCAGGGACACCGGATCGGGGCGGTGGTGGACCCCCTCTGGGATCAGGAGAAAAGCGCCTCCGGCGCGCCCGTGTACCGGGACATTCCGGCGATGGGCGGTTCCCCGGAGGGCGGCATTGATGCTGCCCTGGAGTTCACCGGCCCCGGCACGGCCCTGCCCAATATCAAAGCTCTGGCGGAACGGCGCATCCCCGCGGTGGTGGGTACAACGGGCTGGCTCAACAAGCTGGCGGAGGCGGAAGCGGCAGTCCGGGCGGCCGGTTCCGCCCTGCTCTGGGCTTCCAATTTTTCCCTGGGGGTAAACCTCTTCTACCGGATCGCCGCCTTTGCGGCGAGGCTGGCGGATCCCTTCCCGGAGTACGACGTGGCCGGTTACGAGGTTCACCACAACAAAAAGGCCGACAGCCCCTCCGGGACCGCAAAAACCCTGGCGGAGCTTGTTATCAAAAACATGGGACGCAAGACCACGGCGGTCTATGAGATGCTGGACCGCCCCCCCAGGCCGGAGGAACTGCACTACGCCAGCCTGCGCCTGGGGGCAGTGCCGGGGGTTCATACGCTTATCCTCGACTCTCCGGCGGACAGCATTGAGATTACTCACAGCGCCCGGAACCGGGAGGGCCTGGCCCGGGGGGCCCTGCTGGCCGCCCGCTGGCTGGTCCGGGCCGGGCAGGACGGGGGAAAGGCCCGGCAGGGGGTCTTTACGATGGACGACGTACTGGCGGAGTTACTGGCAGCCTCCGCCCCGTTGATCTAAACTTGACCCGCAACGTTCCTCCGGGGCCGGGTACACGATGCGAATCAAATTTAGTCTTGTTGCAGGGAAAAGACATGGATAAGGAGCCAATCCCAAAACTCGGTTAGTTTTGGGATTGGCTTCCGGAAAAGCGGTCTAAAGCCCGCTTTTCCTATTAAAATCAAGGTAGCTGGACAGGCAAAGCCTGTCTCCCAAAAACTGAAGTTTTGGGAAAGCCTCTAAGGTGTTACATTTGATCTACAAAGCATTTGACCGCCCGGTTCTTCGCCGTAACGGCAAAGAACCGCGTCAAATTGCGGGTCAGGTTTAGCCCGCTGACGCGGGAAACCTTTTTAAAATTCCGGTTTTAAAACCGGTTCAATTTGACTTTTAAGATGTGGAGAAACGATGACAAGAGCGCTGCGGGGGGCCTTTACCGCCCTTATCACCCCCATGACCGAATCGGGAAAGGTGGACTATGCCGGATGGGAACGGCTGCTGGAATTTCAGGCCGAAGAAGGCATTGACGGCCTTTTGCCCCTGGGAACCACGGGGGAAACCCCCACGCTGGAGGAACACGAAGAAGAGGAGCTTATCAGGCTTGCGGTAAAAAAACTGAAAGGCCGACTGCCGCTGATCGTTGGCTCCGGGTCCAACGACACCGCCTATATGGTAAAATACACCAAGCGGGCCCGGGACCTGGGGGCGGACGCCGCGCTGGTGGTAACGCCCTACTACAACAAACCAAACGATTCCGGCCTTATCGGCCATTTTGAAGCCGCGGGGGAACTGGGCATCCCCATCATCATCTACAACATCGCAGGACGCACCGGGCGGAACATCCCCACGGCCCTGATGGAAAAGCTGGCCCGGATCCCCAACGTCATCGGGGTAAAAGAGGCCAGCGGGGACATCAACCAGATGGGGGACGTGATTCGGAACATCAAGATGCCGGCCCAGGAGGAGGGCCGGGATTTTCTGGTCTTCTCCGGCGACGACGCGCTCACCCTGCCCCTGATGAGCCTGGGGGGGGACGGGGTCATTTCGGTCGTCTCCAACCTGGTTCCCGGAAGGGTAAAGGCCCTTTCCGCCGCCTGTCTAAGGGGCGATTTTGCGGAAGCCCGGCGGATCCACTACGAACTCCTCCCCCTGGTCAAGGCGGCCTTTATCGAGACCAACCCCGTGCCCATCAAGGCGGCCATGAATCTGGCGGGCTTCCCCGGCGGACCGGCCCGGCTCCCCTTGGGCAGCCTGGAACCGGCGAACCTGGCCCCCCTGCAAAGGGCCCTGGAGGGGCTGGGAATTCCGCTAAAAAGTTCCCGGTAAGCGCCTGAACGCGCCGTATCTTGGGATGCGGCGGCGTTATTGTATCTCAGCAATTCCGAATTCAAAATTCCAAATCCGAAAAGAGCCGTAAAAAATTCATTGGCTTTCCTGCCGGCTGGAAAAATCCGGGGCCCCCACCCCAGATTCTTTCCACTTTTCGCTTTCGCGAAACTGGACCCCTGTTACTTGT
>JAIRXT010000176.1 GCA_031268125.1 Treponema sp.
GTACGAGGTAAGCAATTTCTGCCTGCCGGGGAAGGAATCCCGCCACAATCTGCGCTACTGGGGCATGCAAAACTGGCTGGCCCTGGGGCCTTCGGGGTCGGGCACCCTGATCGACGACCGGGAGGGTACGGGCCTGCGCCTTACCTGGCCGGCGGACCTGGACGCCTGGCTGGTCCGGGGAGCGGAATTCCGCCCGGGGACGGAAAAACTGGACCGCCTTACCCTGGTCAAGGAGAGCCTTCTTATGGGGTTCCGCTGTCTCCGCTGGCCCTGCGCCTCCCTTTTTAAGCGGCGCTTCGGCTTCTCCCCGGAGGAGGCTGTCCCCCGCACCCTGGCAAAATGGCGCGCCCGGGGCCTTGCCGGAGCGGAAAATATCTCCGGCGCCGGGGATGCCGGTCCGGCCCTTACCCCGGGGGGGCTTCTTTTTTTGAATTCCTTCCTGGCGGAAGCCTTTGAAGAACTGGAAAACCGCTCCCTCCCTGAAATTTAACCTGTAGGGGGAAGCCAATCCCAAAACTCGGTTAGTTTTGGGAAAGCCTCGGGGTCAAGGTAAATACCTTTTGAATCCCTGTAGCGGAAGATAAATTTGATCCGTGCCGTGTACCTGGGGCCGGGAAACAGGCCGAAAGAACATTTGGAATTCCCTGCCGGAGTGTATCGAAGATAATGGAGGCAGATTCTACAAGCGTTTTTTCGGCCTGTTTCCCGGCCCCAGGTACACGGCACGGGTCAAGATTAGTCTTCGATGCGGGGAGATTCATTTTTTTTCCAGATAATCCGACAGCCGCCGGTACGCCTGATTTACGATATGTTTTTTTTCGACGGCCACGTCATCCCCCAGTTCGTCAATAAGAATTTCAAGGCTGGCAAGGCTTTCGTTCAGGCTTGTGTGGAAGCCGCGGGAACATTTGAACCAGTAATTACCCTCCCCGTCGGTAAAAAGGCAGATAAAACCCAGGACCCCGCCCGCTGCCGGATGCCCGGCCCCGTTTTTTTTGCCGGACGTTTTGATTTTGTTTCCCCTGCCGCCCTTCTGTTTCCACAGCACCAGGCTTACCAGCCTGGGTAATTCTTCCAGCAGGGCATTGAGGCCGTCCCGGGAATTAAATGTTTCTTTCCCGGTCCAGGAACGTTTCAGGGCGCCGTCCACATCCAGCAGGGGGGCCAGGGACAGAATAAGGCTGAGTTTTTCTCCTGCCAGCAGCGTATATGTTCCGTCCACGATAACGGTTCCCTTGAGGCCCTTGTAGTAATTTTCCGCGGGCAGATCCTCCCGGATGCGTTTAAGCTGTTCCCAGGGCAGCCGCACTTCTTTTTTTCCCTTTACCGTTTCAATTTCAAAGACCTCGTCCCGTATTTTGATGCTGCGGGTAAAATCCCTCAGGTTTTTCAGTTTTTCGGTCTCCGGCCGCGGGGATTTTACCCTGTTTTCCGTCCCAAAGGCGGCAAAAATGTCCGGGTTTAAGCGTCCCAATATTTCCCTTGAAAGGGGAGAAACCGACATGGCGTAGGTCCGGGTGGTCCGCACAATTTCTCCGGCCACAATGTACTGGGGATCGGTTTTGAACATCACCGAACCGGGATGAATACTGATTCTGCCGGTGGTCAGGCTGCGGTAGGTTTCCCTGCCTTCCCGGATACAGACAAATTGAATCATCCCCCGGGCGACACAGCAAAGATAATCGTCAAGGTCCCCGCCGGAGAGGATGGGGACATTTAACGCCGATACAATTTCCTCTAATTGGATGACCACATTGACAATTTCCCCCATAGCCCGCTCGTCCAGGTAATTCCTTTCGCAAAACCGGGCCTTATTGGGAGCGTCGCCGTAATTTTTGAAGAGTTTCAGATAAGAAACAAAATCCCCCCGGTTATCCCGGAAACTATGATGGGCCCGGCGGGCGTCCATTTCTTCCCCCGGAGGCAGCACGTAGGGACTCTGGGTGGAAAGAAAAGCCGCGGCGATCAGCGTTTCCCTCAGCACCTGGGGATAGCGCAGTATGGATTCCACGATAATCCGGGACTGCCGGGGGGCCAGGGGAAATTCGGTCATTAATTTACCGGTTTTTGAAAGACTCCGGTCCTCTTCCAGGGCTTCAAGCAGATTAAGAGTCTCAATGGCCGCCAAAAGCCCCTCCATGCCGGGGGGGGAAATAAAATCGAATTCTTCAAAATTGGAAAGCCCCAGTTCCGCCATCCGCAGCACCACCTCGGATAAATCGGTACGGAATATCTCTTCCGTGGTAAAAAGGGGCCGGTTTTCAAATTCCTTGCGGCTGTAAAGCCGGTAACAGCTTCCCTCCCGCGTGCGCCCGGCCCTGCCTTTCCTCTGGTTTGCCGACGCCTTCGATATGGGGGCCTCCACCAGGCTGGAGGTAAAGGTCCGGGGATTATAGTAATTCAATTTGGAAAGCCCCGAATCAATCACCCCGGTAATTCCGTCAATTGTTACCGATGTTTCGGCAATATTGGTACTGACCACCACTTTGGTTTTGCCCCGGGGGGGAACGTCAAAAACCCGTTCCTGTTCTTCCTTGCCCAGCCTGCCGTAAAGGGGAATCAGGTGAAGATATTGTCCTGCCGGGCCCAGACTCAGGGTTTTCATGCAGTCTTTGATTATTTTTTCGCCGGGAAGAAAAACCAGCAGATCTCCTTCCCGTTTTTCGCTGATAAAACGCTGAACAATCGTGTCGATCTTGCCGATTAGGGCTTCCTGGACGGCTAAACCGCCGCCGGTTACCGCCGGGGGATCGTAGATCAGCGTAACCGGATAGACGGCCGCGTCGATTTTTACCACCGGACATTCGCCGAAATATTCGGAAAAGACCTCCGCATTGATGGTGGCGGAGGAGATAATCACCTTAAAATCCCGCCGGGCCTCCAAAACCCGCTTGAGGAGTCCCAGAATAAAATCAATATTAAGGCTCCGTTCATGGGCTTCATCCACCACCAGGAAGCTGTATTTGGAAAGCCAGGGATCAAGCTTCATTTCCTGGAGCAGAATTCCATCGGTCATAATCTTGATTTTTGTTTCCTGGCTGGTGCGATCTTCAAAACGCATCTTGTAACCCACCAGGCCGGGCAGTGAAACTCCCAGTTGGCGGGCAATAAATTCACTTACCGACAGGGCGGCGATCCGCCGGGGCTGGGTTACGCCGATAATACCGTTTTTTGAATACCCCGCTTCGTGCAGTATCACCGGAAGCTGGGTTGTTTTTCCCGATCCTGTGGGACTTTCCACCACCACCGCCTGGCTTGTTTCCAGCGCCGAAAGTATCAGGTCCCTGTGCCGGTAGATTGGTAATTCCGAATAATTCATGTAATGCTCCGTCTGTGCCTTTTTTGCCGGTAAAAATCCCGGAAGCCGCCCTCCGTTCCGGGCCGGCGTTAGTTTGTTCTTGTGTTATATTAGAGTGAGGAATGAAAACTGTGAAGCCCGGCGCGGCGGCAATTCCGAATTCAAAAAAAATGACAGTTCAACCTAAAAATGGTCAATGGTACCGGCAGCAGTATAAAACCGTACCGGCAGCCGTTTGACCATTTTTTACCTTGAAAAACCCTTGGCATAAGGTAATTCACGATGGGGATAATGGCGAAAAGAGAGGCGAAACAAGCGGTGAGGGGTGTCGGTGGAAAGAATCTGGGGTGGGGGCCCCGGATTTTTCCAGCCGACAGGACCCCCAATGATTTTTTACATCTCTTTTCGGATT
>JAIRXT010000088.1 GCA_031268125.1 Treponema sp.
ATCCGCTCGGAGCGGTCGCCGCTGCCCACCTGGCTTTTCCGGGCTTCCGCCCGCTCGTTGGCGGCTTTGGCCTCCTCCATTTCGTAGATCCGGGCCCGGAGTATCCGCATGGCCTTGGCCTTGTTCTTGATTTGACTTTTTTCGTCCTGGCAGTGGACGGTGATGCCGCTGGGGAGGTGAATGATGCGGACGGCGGAATCGGTGGTGTTGACGCACTGGCCGCCGGGGCCGCCGGCCCGCATGACATCGATGCGCAGGTCTTCCTGCCGGATGACCACCTCCGTTTCATCGGCCTCCGGCAGGACCGCCACGGTAACCGCGGAGGTGTGGATGCGGCCGGATGCTTCGGTGGCGGGGACCCGCTGGACCCGGTGGACGCCGGATTCGTAGCGGAGGTTCTCGTAGACGTTGCTGCCGCTGATAGAGAAGACGATTTCCTTAAGGCCCCCCAGTTCGGTCCCGTTGGAGTCCATGATTTCGAATTTCCAGCCCCTGGTTTCCGCAAAGCGGGAGTACATGCGGAAAAGGTCCGCGGCGAACAGGGCGGCCTCGTCTCCGCCGGTGCCGGCCCGGATTTCCATGATGATGTTCTTTTCGTCCAGGGGGTCCCGGGGGACCAGGAGGAATTTAAGCCGATCCTCCGCATCCTTGATGCGGGTTTCCAGGTCCTTGAGTTCTTCCTTTGCCAGTTCCCGCATCTCCGGGTCTTTTTCTTCCGCCATGAGGGCCCGGGCGTCCCGAACCTGGCCGGAGAGGCCGTCGATTTCTTCCTGGGCTGCGGCAATGACGCCGAGCTGGGAATACTCCCTCATCATGTCCCGGTATTTGTTTTGGTTTTTTACCAATTCCGGGTCCTGGATAAGGGCCCCCAGTTCTTTGTAGCGTTCCAACAGAGAATGCAGACGTTCGTTCAAAGCAGGCTCCTAGTTTTAGTGTACAGCAAAGTGAACCTAACCGCTAGATAAGTTCGGGGAATAGCAGCAATTCCAAATTCAAAATTCCAAATCCGAAAAGAGCCGTAAAAAATCACCGGCTTTCCTGCCGGCCGGGAAAAAGGCCGGAAAACATGGCGCAAGGCGCCTTGGAATTCCCCGCCGGCATATTGCCGAGCGTATGAAAATAGCGAAGGCGGATTCTACATGCGTTTTTCCGGCAATTTCCCGGCCCCGATGGAACGTTGTGGGTCAAGTTTAGTATGGCCGCCGGGAACCGGACAGGAATTGGGGCCGGTACGGATACCGGCTGTAGTAATGGGCAGCATGATTGACAGGCCGGCCGGTATCGCCTATATTTTTTTAAAAGGAATACTTAAAGTGTTTAGCTCCAAACGGCGTACCGGTTTAGAAAACATCTTCCTGTCAAATACGTTTTATTATTATCCATTCTCAATTTCCCTGGAGTCCGGGCCGGCGGGTTAAACCCCAAACCGTGCCCTTTAACCTGGCAAATCAGGAGGCTCCTTGGAGCCTCCTTTTTTTATGCCCCGGTGAATTTTGCAAGGTTCCGGGAAGCCCCGGAGCTTCACACCGGGTAAACATACGGAGGTTTATCATGATTATCGCAGTAAAGCGGGGGACGGATGCGGCGGAGCTGCGGGACTTCACCGCCTTTTTGGAGAACCGGGGGGTGCGGGTACACCGTTCCGAAGGGACCTCCCAGACGGTCCTGGGGCTTGTGGGGGACACCACCGGGATTGACGAGGAGGGGCTCAAGGCCCATCACCTGGTGGAAAAGGTGATCCGGGTGCAGGAGCCCTACAAACGGGCCAACCGGCTGTTTCACCCCGAGGATACCCGGATTGACGGTACGGGGCCGGACGGCAGGGACTGGCATATTGGAGCGGGGAATCTGGGGATCATCGCCGGGCCCTGTTCGGTGGAGGGGCAGGACCAAATTCTGGAAACGGCCCTGGCGGTTCAAAAGGCCGGGGCCCGCTTCCTCCGGGGGGGCGCCTTTAAGCCCCGGACCAGTCCCTACAGCTTCCAGGGCATGGGCTGCAAGGGGCTGGATCTCCTTGTGGAGGCGAAAAAAGCCGCGGGCCTCCCCCTGGTAACCGAGCTTATGGACATCCGCCAGCTTGAGCTGTTTGACCAGGTGGACATTATCCAGGTAGGGGCCCGGAACATGCAGAACTTTGCCCTGCTTAAAGAACTGGGGCGCTGCCGCAAGCCGGTGCTGCTTAAACGGGGCTATGCCTGTACCATTACGGAACTTCTTATGGCTGCGGAGTACCTTATGGCCGGGGGCAACGACCAGATCATCCTTTGCGAGCGGGGAATCCGCTCCTTTGATAACTACACCCGGAATATTCTGGATTTAAGCGCCGTCCCGGCACTGAAACGGCAGAGCCACCTCCCGGTGATTGTGGACCCCAGCCACGCCACAGGCCTGGCCTGGATGGTCCCCGCAATGGCAAAAGCCGCCGTAGCCGCCGGGGCGGACGGCCTGATCGTGGAGGTTCACCGGGATCCGGAACGGGCCCTTTGCGACGGGGAACAGTCCATTACCCACAAAGGCTTTAGCTCCCTCATGGAAAGTTTAAAAAAATACGCCGCCATTGAGGGGAAATGCCTGTGAATACCCCGGAAGAAAGTACCCTGGGCATTGTGGGGCTTGGCCTTATGGGCGGGGCCCTGGCCCTGGCTCTGCGGAACAACGCCGTCCTTGGCAAGCGGGGCCGTCTCCTGGCCTGCGACATCAACACCGAAACCCTGGAGGCCGCCCAGGGGCTTATTGACGAAGGCTTTAGCTCCCCGGAACCCATGCTGGGCCGCTGCGACCTGGTGTTCCTCTGCCTGAACCCCTCCACCCTGCTCCGGTTTATGGAACGGCACATGGCCCGGTTCCGGCAGGGGGCCCTTATCACCGACATTGCCGGGATTAAGGGGAATATCGCGGCGGCAATGGAGCGGGACCTGCGGGAAGACCTGGACTTTATCCCCGGCCACCCTATGGCAGGTTCCGAAAAGGGGGGATTTGCCCAGGCGGGGAGCTGCGATTTCCGCGGCAAAAACTACATCCTTACCCCCCTCAAACGGAACAAGCCGGAAAATCTGGAATTCCTCAAGGCCCTGATCTACCGCCTGGGCTTTGGCAGAATCACCTGTACCACAGCGGAGGAGCACGACCGGAAAATTGCCTTTACCAGCCAGCTTTGCCATGCCATCGCGGCGGCCCTTATCGACTGTGAGCCCGACAGGACCATCACCCGCTTCGGCGGCGGCAGCTTTGAAGACCTCACCCGGATCGCCATGCTCAACGCCCCCATGTGGACCGAACTTTTTCTGGAAAACCGGAGGGAACTCCTGGACAGAATCGCCCAGTTTGAAGGGAGCCTGGACAAACTTAAAACCTATATCGCCGCAGGACGGCAGAAGGAACTACAGGAAACCCTGGAGACGGTACGGGAACGGCGGGCCGCTATGGGATAGGTTCCGGAATCACGGGCCCCGTTAGGGTTTTTTATGCCGGGAGCGGTTTTGCTTCGCAAAAAGTCATGAATTTATCACTGCCGGGAAGAAAGTTCCCGATAATGAGATACTATGGGGTACCATTATCCTGGGGAAGCAAGGCGCCGAATGGCACATGGCATAAGGCGGCTGTTATTTCTCACTTTTTTCTTGGGATTGATCGTATCGATCCTGTTTGCTCAGAATGCCGGGAACCCGGACACATCCCAAATTCAGGGCGGTAATGCTCCGGCGGGTTTCCCCGGGGCCCATGTTACCGTTACCCCCGGTCCCCAGGGCCTTTCCTCGGTAAACAGTTACTTTTCCCCCTGGCCTCTTGGTACCGCGTTGCAGGACAGTTTCCCCCAGGGTTTTCCGGGGCTTGAGGGGGTCCCCGGTTTCCCGGCGGAAAATCCGGCGCAGACTACGGCCCAAACCCGGCAGACAAGCTCCTCCCGGTCCGGCGGGCCGGCATCTTCCTCTCAGAATTCAACACCGGTAACGGGGGATTCTCCGGTCTACTATGACCGGGCAGGCCGCCGGGTTGTCGATTCGGACCAGCAGGAAACCGTGTCCCGGACGCTTGAAGCCAAAAAGGAAGCCGCAGAAACCGCTCAGGAAACGCCGGCTGTTCAGGAGATTCCCGTTGTTCAGGAAGCGCCCGCCGCCGAATCCGCAGGCCGGAATGACGGCCCGGAAACGCCGGATACCCGAACCATCCGGGAAACCGTTTTTGTAGTCCCCGGCCCGGCGGTATGGCGGATCCGCGGAACCTTTACTGCCGCCAAAGGCATGCTTACCCTGGAAGATGATGACGGAGTTCTGTGGTATCTGCCGGGCCTGGACCGCTATATTGGCTTTATCGACGGCCTTGACTTCGGACAGAAGGCCGCGCTGGAAGGTTATGCGCCGCCCCGGGGTTCCTCCCAGGAACGGTTTTTCCAGCCCATTAAACTCTTTATTGATGAGATGGAATACGATCTTGCCGTCCCTCCCGAAGGCGTGTACCTGGGCGGACAGACTTCCCGGGCCGCCGCGGCAAACCAGGATACCGGGGACCAAACAAACCGGAACAATCAAAAAAAACAGGCCGGGGACGATACCGTCCGGCGGCAAAATCCCCCTGCCCCCCAGCCCTGGCAGCACAATCACAAGAGTCCCTGGGCTCCCCCCGCCAGTGTCTTCGACTTCCAGATGGATTACGATTCATTCTGGCAGGCGCAGGACGATCCCGCCAAGCAGGAGCGGAGGGAACAGGACAGCCGGGAAATTTGGTATTAGTACACCCTTCGCATACAATCAAGCAACCCCGCCGCAGAGCGGCTAAACTTGACCCGCAACACTCCACCGGGGCCCAGTTTCGCGAAAGCGATTTGGAATGATTAAAATGAGCATTGCCGGTCTAAATCTGGACGAATGGATGATAAAGGTATAATATGAAATTGCTTGGGATTTCAATTTTTGGGAAGCTGCCTTAATTTTAATGACCGCGTTTACCAGGAAAAGGAGAGTCACGGGATGGTACCGGAATCTACCGCCGCTGCCCAGATAATTGTCGCCCTCATTCCTATTGTTGGAATTGTATTAGGATCGGTGGTGATTTTCTTTTACCTCCTCTGGAACTACCGGCACAAGGCTTTGCTTGTCAAAGCCGGTCAATATGCCCCACCCCATTTTGACCTTCTTTCTTTCAGCCTGTTGGCGGGTCTGCTCCTGGGTTCTGTGGGGGTTACATTGACTATTTTTCTGGCCATTGTTCAAGGATCAACCTATGGACTCTTGGGAGGGCTTATTCCCCTTTCAATCGGTACGGGACTTTTGATCTATTATGGGATAAATCACCGCAAAACGACCTCATGACGGGCGGTCTCCCACCGGAAGAAGCGATGGTATCGCCGGAAGAAACGGATGACTTCTTTATTGCGGGCCGGGTTGTTGCCGGTGAAAAGGATCTGTTCCGTTATCTGGTAACCCGGCACCAGAAGGCGGTGTACGGCATGGGACGGAGCTTTTTTCGGAACCGGGAGGACGTTTCCGACTTTGTGCAGGAAGTGTTTCTCAAGGTTTACCGCAGCCTTCCCCGTTTTGAGGGACGGTCCCGTTTTTCAACCTGGCTCTATACCATCGCCTACAATACGGCGGTAAACGAGATAAACCGCCACAAGGAGTACCAGAGCCTGGCGGAGAATGATGAGGCGGTTGACGGGGATACCCCGGAACGGAAGCTGGTCCGGAGCACCCTTAAGGATGCAGTGCTGGAGGCCCTGGGGGAACTCCCCGAGCGGTACCGTATCTGCGTGGATATGTATTTTTTTTACGGCCGGTCCTACCAGGAGATCGGAGCAATTACGGGATTTCCGGTGAACACCATCAAATCCCATGTGTTTCGGGCAAAAAAACTGCTCCGGGACAAGCTTGAAGGAATTGCCGAAGGAGGCATCGAATGACCTGTAACGATTTACTTGATAAAGTATATGAATATTCCGGGGAATCTTCCCTCCCGCTGCCGCTCCGCCTGCAGATTTGGCTGCACTGCCTTATCTGTCCCCAGTGCGCCCAGGAGCTTGAGCGTTTCCGGCTTGCCCAGGACATTCTGCAAAACGACTTTCTTCCCCCCGGAGCGGATTTTGCCGATGCCGTAATGGCCCGGCTGGAGGGCCTGTCTCAGATTGATGGTGAATTGGGAACCGGCGGACTGTACGAAGAAGGCGTATCCCTTCGCCGCTGGGTGGTTACGGGGCTTGTCCTGCTTTTTTCCCTGTCAAGCGCCTTCTTTGGGATGGATTTTGTCAAAGTTGCCGCCAGGGAAGGTTCCTCCTACCTGCTTCCTCTGGGAATCACGATAGGGGCGGTCCTAAGCTGCTACGGCGCCATCTTTATCGGCAGCCATGTAAAGGAACTTTCGGAACG
>JAIRXT010000163.1 GCA_031268125.1 Treponema sp.
ACCATTTCAAAATGAACGCACAGGGGCCGGCCCGCCGGGGGCCCGGCTTCAATATGCCGCAGGAAAAAATCCAGTATCGCCAGGGCCCGTCCGGGGTTGGCGTTAAAGCTCCGGTCCAGGAATTTAAAATTCCGCGCCCCCCGCCGGATAAGAAGGTCCATCTCCGCAAGAAAGGATTCCAGGGGGAATTCCCGCAGCCCCGCCGCGGGGCCGGAGTTGAAATCCGCAGGGGCCGCACTCTGGCAAAATCCGCAGCGGAAAGGACAGCCCCGGACGGATTCTACATACACCAGTTTATGGCTCAGGTCCTCGCCGTCGTAGTACCGGTAGGCCTGCCGTATCCGGGAAAGATCCGCCGGGGCCCCGTTGATGAACCGGGGCGGGCCGGGGTTCCGCCCACCCGCCTCCAGCCCTGTACTCCGTAAAGTTGCGCAGAGTTCCCGGAACGCGTCCTCCCCTTCACCGCGGATCACGTAACCGGCATGGCGGAAAATCTCCGCCCCCTCAGGAAGGTAGGACAACTCCGGCCCCCCCAGCACCACCACCGGGCGCTCCCCCGATGGCGCCCCCGGCGGCACGGCGGCCCATTCCCGTTCCAGGGCCTCCAGCAGTTCCAGGGTGGCGGCGTGGTTCCAGATTGACACGGAGATTCCCAAAATTCCGGGCCGCCGGCTTTGAACTGCCTCTAGTTTTTCCGCCAAAGGCTGGCGCAGGGCGAATTCAAGAATTTCACAGTCCCCCTCCAAGGCCCCCAGATTGGCTTTAAGGAGCCGCAGGGCCAGGGAGGGATGTATCCATTTGGCGTTAATCGTGATTAGAAGAATTGCGTCCCGGGCCATTTATCCGCTGTAGCCGGCGGCCCCAAACAGCCCCAGAGTACCGGTCATCCACTCCTCCCGGGCTTCCATGATAAGATGCTCCGCCTGCTGCCAGGTATCGGCCCGGGGGCCGGGAAGAGCGCGGTTGGTAGAGTTGGAAAAAACAATGGTTCTGCAGCCCTGCCGCCGCAGCCGGTCGATGTTGTGGGGGGCGTCATCAAGGTAAACATGGGCCCCAACAGCGTCCTTGTCGCTCATAAAACAAAGATCCCAGTAGGGAATATCGTATTTATCAAGCCAATCCACTGTCTGGGTAACGGAGGTACGGTGGGAATATTTAAGGAACAGCCGGTTGGTAATAATGCGGATCCAGATACCCCGGGCGGAAAGCTTCCGCAGCACCGCCGGCGCATCCCGGACAGGCTCCATGTCAAGGAACAGATTCCGCTGGGTTACGGCAAAACGGTGAAGCCGGTCATACCCGCCGTATTCGGCAATGCCCCATTCATCAAGGCCAAAACCGACATCGGCCGTGAGTGATTCCACCGGCCGGCCCAGCCATTCGGCGGCAATTTTCCGCATGGCCCCGTAGAAATCCCCCACCACGCCGTCCAAATCTACACCGATAATAAAATTATCCATAACCGTTCCTCAGGTATCCTGGGAAATAAAAATAACAATGCTGTGATCTTTTACGCGGTAGGCCCCGGCATCGTCCAGGGGCTCTTCGCTCCCCGGCTCAAGAATATCCCGGGGGGAAGGCAGCGATGTATCCACCACCCGGACCCAGCGCTTTCCATCCGGGGGGGCGGCCACGGAGAATCTTACGGTCTTTTCCCCGCCGTTGAACATAATAAAGAAATCGTTATCGTCCTGATCGGCCAATACCTCCGCCTTGCTGCCGTCCATCCTGAACGCGATGCAGGGGCCGATGGTCTCCCAGCCCGGGGTCTCCCCGGCCTCGTTAAACCAACTGATGTCGGGAATTGCGTTGTAGTTCCCGTCCCTGCCGGTGTAAAATTCGGGCCGCATAAAGCCGGGGTGCCGCAGCCTAAAGGCGATCATCCGTTTTGCGAAACGGTACAGGGAGGCGTTTTTTTCCAGCAGGGACCAGTCGTACCAGGAAATATCGTTGTCCTGGCAGTACGCATTGTTATTTCCCCGCTGGGTCCGGCCAATTTCGTCCCCCCCCAGAAGCATCGGTGTGCCCAGAGACACCATCATGGAACCGATAAAGTTCTTCATCTGCCTTAAACGCAGATCCACAATAGCAGGATTTGTGGCGGGCCCTTCGATTCCATAATTAGAGCTGCTGTTGTTGCCGCTTCCATCCCGGTTGTTTTCACCGTTTTCGTCGTTATGTTTGCTGTTGTAGGAAACCAGATCGTTTAAGGTAAAACCGTCGTGGCTGGTAATAAAGTTAATCGAATGAAAAGGTTTCCGACCGTCCCGCAGGTACAGATCGCTGGAACCGGAAAGCCGGGTAGCCACATGCCGGGTAGTTTTGGGGTCCCCCCGCCAATAACAGCGCATATCATCCCTAAAGCGGTCGTTCCACTCCGCCCAGCGCCCCCCGGGGAACCAGCCCACCTGGTAGGCGCCCCCCGCATCCCAGGCTTCCGCAATAATCTTGGTGTTGCTCAGGATGGGGTCTTCTGCAATCCACTCCAGCATGGGGGGGTTTTCCATCAGGCTGCCGTTTTGGTCCCGCCCCAGGATGGAACCCAGATCAAAGCGGAACCCGTCTATGTGCATTTCCGTTACCCAGTAACGCAGGCAGTCCATGATAAAGCCCCGGACCACCGGATGATTGCAGTTAAGGGTATTGCCGCAGCCGGAATAGTTTTTGTAATACCGTTTGTTTTCGGCCAGCATGTAGTAAATCCGGTTGTCCAGCCCCCGCAGCGAAAGCGTCGGGCCCCGCTCGTTGCCCTCCGCCGTATGGTTAAACACAATATCCAGAATCACTTCAATCCCCGCACGGTGCAGTTCCCGGACCATCTCCTTAAATTCCCTTACCTGGCCGCCGGAAGCGTTGTTCGCCGCGTAGGAACCCTTGGGAGCAAAAAAAGCTATTGTGGAATAACCCCAGTAGTTTACCAGGGCTTCCCCGCTGCGGGGATTTACCATGAAATTTTCACGCTCGTTAAATTCCTGGATAGGCAGGAATTCCAGACCGGTTATCCCCAGGTCCTTGAAATAAGGGATCTTTTCAATAACCCCCCGGTAGGTCCCCGGATGCTCAACGGCGCTGGAGGGATGCCGGGTAAGTCCCCGGACATGGGTTTCGTAAAGTACGCTAAAACGCAGGGGATAGTTGAGGGGACTGTCCCCCTGCCAGTCAAAGACATCGTCTATGACAATACAACGGGGCTGGGTGGAAAAGTTATCAAGAAGGGAATAGGAAAGATCCAGGCCGGGGTCTCCGGGGTCATACCCCAGGCAGGTTCCAAGATTCCAGCCTTCAAGACTGGTTAAAGCCTTGGCATAGGGGTCCAACAGGGCTTTATGGCTGTTAAAACGCTCCCCCTCCTCCGGCTGGTAGGGTCCGTCCGCCCGGTATAGATAACAGGTTCCTGCCTCCAAACCCCGGATATGGCAGTGCCAAATATCCCCCGTTTTGTTCCGTTTGGGATCCAGGCTGATCTCCGTCCGGGGGCTGTCCGGTTTATCCGTTTCAAAAAGAATAAGGGCAAGGGAGGTGGCGTGGCGGGAAAAAACCGCAAAATTCACCCCCTGTTCTGTCTTCACCGCCCCCAAGGGCAGGGCATTCCCCCCCTCGGCCGCCAAGGTTTTAAGGTCCATTAATTTATTTTATAGCAGAAGCCGGGGAAAGTCTCCCCCGCCCCGTTTGGCCGCGCGGCTGAAAGGCGCTTCGTACCTTCCAGCCGCGTTAAACTAAAAATTACCGGGGCGGATCTCCTTTCTCTGTTTTCGATCCTCGATATACAGCTCTATGGGTACCAATAAAAAACCGATGATTCCAAAAACCCCCAGGGCTGCCGCGAAAGTCTGCAGTATGAGTGTGTAGGTAATTTGAGCGGATTGTTTAACTATTCCCAAAACACAGGCAAAAATAAACATTGCCCCTACCGCGGCTCCAAATATTTTCCAAAAAATCTTCCAGTATCGTTCCATGATATGCTCCTGTCTTTTATACGGTTTCCCGCGGGTGTTTCAAAACGGGAAAATGCGCAAGGGCCCCCGCAAAACAGACCCCCAAGGTTCTGCTTCCATTGCCCAACAGCAATGACCCCTGCCGCAAAAAGAGTAAAAAAATGCTCTGCTCCTGAGAATTTCTCAAGACTTCAATTTTTTTAAGGAAATTGTTCGATAATTAAAGGTTATCGAACAATTCTAATTTTAGAAAAGCTGAGGCAGTTCTAAAATGCCGGAACTGCTTTATCAGATTCGGAGTTTTAAAAGAATCGTGTCTTTTATGCTGAGACGGCTGGTTTTTTCAATACGATTTAAAAAAAGATGGGAAGCGGCGGTTCCGGTTTTTGTTCCCGAAGGTACAAGCCAGCGCAGCGGGGAAAAAAAAGCGCCCCTCACTTTACTGCCGGTCAATTCACCCGCGGCCAGACAATCAATGGCATAGTCCATCTGGGATATAAAGCCTTCCGAAATCGGACTGCGGTCTTCAAAATTCCCGGGAGAAAACGGCTCTACAACCGAAAAAGTAAACGCTGCCATAGCAACAAGCACAAAATATGATACCAAGAGGAAAAATGGCCGCTTCTTTACCGGAAATACAACCATAACACGGTGGTACTTTATTTTGGAATTTTATTCAAGGGTCCGCATATGTTGTCCAGCAATTCCAAATTCAAAATTCCAAATCCGAAAAAAGCCGTAAAAAATTCATTGGCTTTCCTGTCGGCTGGAAAAATCCGGGGCCCCCACCCCTTGTTACATCTTTCGGGCGTCTTTTCTCCCCTAAATAAAACTAACATTGCCGGGGAAACTGCGGTGAACATTGACAATCCCGGCGCGCCGTCTCATGATAAATTGCAAATGGGAAAAGCTTTAAACTCCGGCGTCCCCGCATCTGTTACGGACCGGAACGGTGATGGCAAAATGCGGGCCGATCCCCGCTTTGTTAAGGCCCTGGCATTGGACCTGGATGGTACCACCCTCCGGCCGGACAACAGCCTCAGCGAAAGGACCATCAGGACCCTGGGCGCCTGTATGAACCGGGGTATCCGCCTAATTCTCTGTACCGGCCGGGCTGTAGAGGCAGCGGAAAGATACCGTTCCGCCCTGAACGCCCCCGGACCTCACGTGTACTGCAACGGCGCGGTGGTGGCGGAAATGCCCGGCTGGAAGATCCACACCCTAACCCTGCAAGACAAGGGGTCCGCAAAGTTCTGCGTGGACCTGTCCCGCAAGACCGGCCTTTACTTTCAGGTTTTTTTCCCCGGTTCCCCGGAAAACCCCCGGCAGCGCCTGTTGGCCGAGCGCAAAGGTCCCGAATGGGAACTCTACCTGCGGCATACCGGCATAAAGGCGGAAATCGGGGACATTGAGGCGGCCCTGGCGGACCCCGCCGTTCCCGGCTGTGTAAAAACCATGTTCATTGCCGATGCGGATGCCCAGGCCCTGGTCCGCCCTGTCATCGAGAACCGTTATGGCGGGAACCTCTACATTGCCGGTACTCTTGGTCCCTTCCTCGAGATCATGAGCCCCCGTGCTTCCAAGGGGGAGGGCGTTAAAACCGTGCTTGGGGTCTTGGGGCTGGACAGCCGGGAACTCATAGCCTTTGGGGATGAGGAAAACGATCTGCCCCTGTTCAGGGCCGCCGGATTCTCCGTTGCCCCGGCCAACGCCAGGGACACGGTGAAAACAGCGGCCAATCTGGTTATCGGCTCCAACACCGGCGATGCCGTAGCAAATTTTCTTGAAGGCTTCTTTAAGCTGTAAGCAATTGAGGCAAAATGCTGAAACTACTCTATAGCGGGGCCAGGACTCGAACCTGGGACCTCCGGGTTATGAGCCCGACGAGCTGCCAACTGCTCTACCCCGCGTTGTAATTGTTATTATGGCGAAGCCCTCCGGAAGAGTCAAGCGCTCTGTCGCAGCAATTCTCATTTTAACTGTTCCAAAACAAAGAGGCGCGCCGGTAAAATTCTTTTGGGGTCCTTTTCATCTCTTTCTAAACTGAAATGTCTGGAGGTTGAATAGTGCCTATGCCTGGGCCCTGGAAAACAGGTCCAGGAATTGCCGGCGGTTCAGATTCCGGGCGCCCAGGCGCTCTTTGTAGGGCAGGATCATGCCCAGATCCCAAAATGCAAAGCCGGAATCCCGCAGCAGGCGGCCGGTCAGAACCAACTGGACGGTCCCCGCGGAATCCTCGTCCCGGTAGCCCGAATAGCTGGTGTAAACCCTGCCCGCGGCAACCCCGAATTCCCCGGCCACAAGCCGCCCTTCCCGGTAAAGGCCAAAGGAAACCATGCGGGGGATTCCGGGGATGCTTCCTGCCGCAGTTCCGGCATCCGGCGCCTGGGCTTTGCGCAGGGCATGGAAACACCCGCGCAGTTCCGGGGTAAGCCAGCCTTCGCCGTGGGTCCCGGCGCAGTGTTCCAGAACCGTGTCAAACAGGAAGGGGCCGTATTGCTCCATCCCCTGTTCTGCGGCCGGGCTCAGGCCGTCTACCCGCAGTTCGTAGCGGGGGAGGAGCCGTTTAGCCGTGCGGGTCTCGTGGAGTTCGTCAAAAAACAGCACGGAACGGTTCAGGTGCATTTCCGGGAACAGGACGGCCCTTCCTTCCGGGTCGTCTTCCGGAATTACGGACATGACGATAAACCCCGCGGCCATGAGGCGGGCGACAAAGGGGGGCGAAAAATCCAGGGCCAGGCAGAATTCCTTCTGGTAAAAAACGGAATCCAGAACGGAAGCAACGGCACTGGGATTGTCCCCGGGGGCAATGAAGATATAACCGGAACTGGTAAATTTGAGCGTTTGATGCAAAACCACAGCCAATCTTTGCGCAAGGGATAGAAGCGGAAATACTTTTGGCGCAGCCAAAAGATTGGAGCGAATAGCCCGGTCCGGCGCTAGCCGGATGCGCCCATCGCCTTATGGCGATGCCGTACAACCACTTCCTTACAGCACAGGCCCGGCACCGACACGGCAATGGGCCGTACCCGTATTTATCTAGAGTCCGAAGTACCTCATAATAGCGTCGGCAGTGTCGTCCAGCCGGCTGCTGACATAGGATGGATCGTCAATTTTGGCCTTAATCTCCGCAACCAGCCCGCTGCGAACATCGGGGGCGGCGGAAGCCATTTCGGTTATCCGGTAGGCCTCTGCCCTTTCAAGGGCTTCCGGTGAGAGACTTATAGAATCAGATGGCAAGCCGCGGGTAACCGGCCCATTTTTTTCGGGCCGTTTACCGCTTGGAATTGGCTCTGTATGACCTATTCTGTCGATCATCATATCAACCTACCTATGCCCATTTATCGGCATTTATCCTTCAATAGTTTAGTTTACACGCTGATCAAGTCTCTTACCAGATATATATAGGGAAAATTCACCTTTTTGTTCAACATTTTGCCCCAAAACCGAAAAAATTTCCAGGGCCCTGCCCCTTAAGTACTCCTCGTGGAGCTTGGTCATTTCCCGGCCAAGACATATATAACGGTCTCCATCAAATTCGGTTAGATCGCCCAAAAGCTTGAGTATGCGGTAGGGAGATTCGTACAGCACAAAGGCGGCCCCGGAATCCAGAAGCTCCCGGAGCCGGGCCCGCCGTTTGCCCGGTTTGGGGGAAAGGAAGCCTTCAAAGATCACCGTCTTGTCCAAGCCCCCGGCCACGCTTACCAGGCTGGCAAAGGCGGAGGGTCCCGGTATGGGAATAACCTGGTGGCCCGCCTCCGCGGCCTTTCGTACCAGGACGGTGCCGGGGTCGCTGAGACCGGGGGTGCCCGCATCGCTGGCGTAGGCTACGTCTTTTCCCTGATCCAGGGCAGCAACTACCCTGGCGGCGGCGGAACCTTCGTTTTGGGAACGGCAGGAAAGCAAGGGCAGGCGGATTTCCAGATGGTTGAGCAGTTTGAGTGTCCGCCGGGTGTCTTCACAGGCTACCAGGGCTACGGACCTGAGGGTCTCCGCCGCCCGGAGGCTTAAATCCCCCAAATTCCCGATGGGTGTGCCGATAATATACAGGGTTGCCACGGCAAAACTATACCAGAAAAGGGCATGTTCGCCAGGGCTTTGGGATTATCCCGGCAAAGGCGGGAAGGGACACTATGAATCTCCTTACGGTACTGTCTGGTGTGATTATCGCCATTATCCTGCTGTGGTTTGGGTATACCCTGTTTTTCCGCCTTTCCCGGCCAGGGGAAAAGCGGGGGGACCGGCACGGCGGGCAGAACCGGCGGGGGGTCAGGAAGGACCCGGAAACCGGCGGTATTGAGGGTAAGCCCGGAGATCCCCAGACCTGCCCGGTCTGCAGCGCAAAGCTTCCCCCCGGCAGGCTGGTCCGGTCCGCCGTTTACCCCTCTCTGGGCGGCAAAGCTATCAGCTTTGCCGACGGCAGGGACCAGCTTATGCACATCATGGGCTGCCCCTACTGTCTGGAAGGTAAACCGGAACAACGGCGGCGCCGGGTCTGCCCGGTCTGCCATAAACCTATAACCGGCACCGAATACCTGTTTGCCCGGATTTTTAACCGGCCCGATAAGTCCCATATTCATATCCTGGGCTGCATCAACTGCCGGGGGCCCAAGGCTATGCGGTAACAGCAAGGTTACTTTTACAAAAAGTAACCTTGTTTAAAAAGGGTTAATTATGGTAAAAAATGTCTAAATTGCAAAATATTTTCACGTAAGTACCTTGTTTACAAAAGCAATTCAGCCATTTTTTACCTCGAATTCCCTTGGATAATCAGCAATTTTCAGTTTGGGAAAGGATGAAAAGGCGCCCCGCAAAAGCCGGCTAAATTTGACCCGGACAAGGTGCAGGGCAGGGTTAGCTCCCGGGAACCATCCCTGCCCTGCGGTATGTTGCGAATCAAGTTTAGACAGGACCCCGGCGCCTTTTCGTTTGAGAATTGCCGGATTTCAGTTTGAATGATGTCTGGCTAATAGTTATACTGTGGATATGCGTGGTTCCCTGTATCCCTATCTTCCCTGCGCCGCCGCCATTGTCCTGCTTGTCCTGGCTTGCCTTATCTGTTCGGGCTGCTATACCCTCACCCAGGGTTTTACCCTGCTGGGCTACCTGGGCCGGGCAGTTCCCCTGGAAAAACTGGAGGAGCAGGCGGACAACGGGGCGGATGAGGCAGCGAAGACACGGCGTTTTGTGGAGCGGGTTCGGGATATCAGGCGCTTCGCAATGGAGGAACTGGGCCTAAAAGAGAGCGCCAACTACACCAAATACGTGGAACTTGACCGGGATTACCTGGCGGCGGTGGTGTCCGCTGCGGAGGCGGATTCCTTTACCCGCCATGAATGGTGGTTCCCCGTGGTGGGACGGATGCCCTACAAAGGTTTTTTCAAGGCGGCGGATGCCCGAAAGGAACGGGAAAAGCTGCAAAAAAGGGGGCTGGACGTGTGGGTCCGGGGGGTGGACGCCTTTAGTACTCTGGGCTGGTTTAAGGACCCCTTGTACTCCTACATGCAGGACTATTCGGACTACCGGCTGGCCGATCTGCTTATCCACGAATTGTTACATGCCACGGTGTACCTTAAAAACCAGGCCCAGTTTAACGAAGAACTGGCGGAATTTGTGGGGACCGAAGGGGCCCGGATCTACATTGAGCGGACCTATGGCGGCGAATCCCCGGAGTACCAGGCCCCGGACGACAGCGAGGCGGACAACCGTGCCTATATCGCCTACCTCCGGGGGCTTATCGCAGAACTGGAGGAACTCTACCGGGGCGAAGCAAGCCGGGAAGAAAAACTCGCCCAAAAGGCGGAGATTATCGCCCGCAGCCAGGAACGCTTTGAACAGGACTACGACACCCTTTTCAAAAGCGGCAGCTACCGGGGCTTTTCCGAACTCCCGGTCAACAACGCCTACCTGGACCTTTACCGGCTTTACTATGAGGGAAGCAACTTCTACCGGGACCTGTACGAAAAATCCGGCAGGGACCTGCCGCGTTATATCGCGGCGGCCAAGACCCTTAACAGCCGGGAAAAAGACCCCAAGGGAGCCCTAACGGCAATTCTCCTTTTAGAAAAATGAAAACGTTCAACCGAAAAATGGTCAAATGGTGTTGTTTCCGCAGGTGTTACCCGCAGGTAATACCCGATGTTATCTGAGGCAGTTCCAAAATGTCAAATTTTGGAACTGCAACCTATAAAAACCGCAGTTTTGCAGCCCGTAGGGCGAAAAACTGCAAGAGCCGGTTACAAAATAACCGATTTTGGAACCG
>JAIRXT010000205.1 GCA_031268125.1 Treponema sp.
AAGCGCTAAGGGGCGGTAATTCGTGCAGCATGGCGTTTTCTCTCCTGTATGTGTGAAAGATTATCCTACAAAGCATTACTATAGCGCATAATCGAAAAAAAAACCATGTTTTGCTGCAGGGGGGCCGCCGGCTGGACAAAAACTGCGTTTACTGAAACAATACCCCCTGGAAACAGGTAGTGTAATGTTAATTGGTGGAAAGATAAGATCAGGACGCGCTAAAAAGCCGGTCCTGGCGGGGATTCTTGCCGTTTGTGCAGTTTTTGTCCTTTCCGGCGCCAGGGCCCCGTCCGGGACCCCCGCGGTACGGACGGCAGACCGGATCATCTCCGTGTCTCCCAACATAACGGAAATGATTATCGGGCTGGGACTGGGGTCCCGTATCATCGCCGCGGATGAATATTCGCTGGAACTTCTTCCCCCGGGACTGCCGAAGATCGATTACTTCTACCCCGATCAGGAATTTATCCTGAGCCTGGAACCCGATCTTATTATCAGCACGGAACACAACGTATACGGCGCCGCCGATGACCCTTACAAACTCCTGGAAGGAATGGGCATCCGCCGTTTTTACCTTCCCACCAGCCGCAGCATAGACGAAATTAAACGGGATATAAAGGCGCTTGCCGCGGAACTGGAAGTTGCGGACCGGGGTGAAGCCCTGGTGTCGGTAATGGAGCGGGAGATTCAGAGCGTGGCGGACATCGGACGCCGGTTGACGGCGGACCCGGCCTTCCACAAAAAAACCGTGTACCTTGAAATATCCCCGTTTCCCGATCCGGTAACTATGGGGCGGGAAACTTTTCTGGACGAGATGATCGGGATTATCGGGGCCCGGAATGTGTTTTCCGACCGGACGGGGTGGATAGCCCCCGGCGCCGAGGCGATTCTGGAGCGGAATCCGGAGGTAATCCTGACCAATGTGAACTTTATTGATAACCCGGTGGGAGAAATTAAAACCCGCCAGGGATTTGCCAGTATTACTGCGGTACAGGAAGGGCAGGTGTATCAAATCGACGCTAATTCATCGTCCCGGCCTTCCCAGCATATCACGCTGGCTCTGCGGCAGATGGCGCTGGCAATCTACCCTGGGGAATATGCGTCTCTCGGCGGCGAATAAAGCCGGTTCCCGCTCCCGCCGGCTTGTATTGGCGGCTCTTATTTCTATGGGTTGTATCTGCGCCGGTGCCTCTTTGGGAAGTTCTTCCATCCGGTTGGCAGATACCGCCCGGATCATCCTGGGCCGGACGGAAGGTATAAGCGCCAGGGACGTTTCCATTGTCCGGCAGCTCAGGCTGCCCCGGGTACTTTTGGCTTTTATGGTGGGGGGCGCCCTTGCCGTCAGCGGGGCCGTGTTCCAGTCAATCCTGAAAAATCAGCTTGCCTCCCCTTACGTTATCGGGGTTTCCTCCGGGGCGTCCCTGGGGGCTGCCTTGGTGATCCTCTGCGGCCTGTCCCTGCCCCTGCTGGGCCGGTTTACGCTGCCGGTTACGGGTTTTACCGCCGGGCTTCTGACGGTCTTTTTTGTCATCGCCTTTTCCGTCCGGCTGGACCCGAACATGTCCGGCAACACGGTGATCCTCTTTGGCATGGTGGTCTCCCTGTTTGTGAACGCCCTGCTTACCACCCTTATGGCCCTGTTCCGGGAAGAATTAAAAACCCTCATCCTGTGGCAGATGGGAAGCTTCGCCCTTAAAGGCTGGCCCTATGTTACGATGATGCTGCCCTTTGTCGTGCTGGGGGGCTTTGGCCTGATCCGCCATAGCCGGGACCTGGACCTGCTGAGTTTTGGGGAGGATGAAGCCCAGGCCCTGGGGCTGGAGGCCCGGAGCGTCAAACGCCGGCTTTTTTTCCTTGCCAGCCTGCTTACCGGCGCGGCGGTGGCCCTGTGCGGCGCTATCGGCTTTGTGGACCTTATCGCCCCCCACATCGGCCGGCGCATCATCGGGCCGAATCACCGCTATGCCCTGCCCATGTCGTTTTTTATCGGGGGCTGCATGATGATAACGGCGGATCTGGCAGCCCGGACCATTATCTCCCCGGCGGAACTGCCGGTGGGGGCGGTAACCTGCCTTATCGGGGCGCCGTTTTTTGCCTGGGTGTATTTCAGGCGGGGCCGGGGATGATCGGGACCAGTATCAAAGTCGAAGCCCTGTACGCCGGCTATAACGGGCTTGACGTGATCAAAAATATCGCCCTGGAAGCCTCCGGCGGGGAATTCCTCTGCATCGCGGGGCCCAACGGTTCGGGCAAAAGCACCCTGCTGCGGGCCGTAGCCCGTCTTATACCCTGCCGGGGCAGGGTTACGGTGGAAGGCCGGGACACCGGGACCATGAAGCGGGGGGAACTGGCAAAAAAAATCGCCATCCTGGGCCAGGCGTCCCAGTTCTATTTCCCCTATACTGTCTACGAAACGGTTGCCCTGGGCCGCTATGCCTACGGGAAAGGTTTTTTACCGGGGCTGGAGAAGAAGGATCGCGGGATTATTGACGCGGTTCTGCGGCGTCTTGAACTGGATTCCCTTGCGGGGCTTCCCATTACCGGGCTTTCCGGGGGACAATTACAGCGGGTTTTTCTGGCCCGGACCCTGGTCCAGAATCCGGCGATTATCCTGCTGGACGAACCCACCAACCATCTGGACCTGAAGTATCAGGTGGAACTGCTGCGGTATCTGGGGAACTGGGCGGATGACGAGGGCGGCATTGTTATCGCGGTACTCCACGACCTCAATCTGGCCCGCTGTTTTTCCCGGCGCATGATTCTTCTGGACGGGGGGGAACTAAAAACCGGGGGGAATGTTAAAGATGTACTGGAATCCGCCGCCCTGGAAGCGGCCTATGGAATGAATATCCCTGTTTTTATGCGGGAGGCCCTTAAACGCTGGGAATCTTCCTCATAGAATTTTCCCGCGGCCCGCGTTCTGCCGCTTTTTTGCACGGCGGCGGGGCCGGTCATACATTTTGAGATACGCAGATGAATAAAAATTCTTTATTGTTGAATATTTTTACCTCGGGAAGGCGTTTTGAACCGGATGAGGCGGGATCCGCCATGCCGGATAATAAGATTCGTTATATCCTGATGAATTTTATTTTTATTTTCGGTTCCCTTATTCTGGCGGCCTTTGTCGTACAGAATATTCTTAAAAAATCTTTTTTTGACGCCACCGCCTGCGCCGTCATGATTGTGGTGGCCATTACCGGTTTTTCCCTTGCCCGCGTTGTCCGGCGCCAGGTTATCCCCGCGGTTTTTTCCATGATTTCCTACGAAATGCTCTGCCTTTTGCTGATCTGGAACGGAGACGCCCAGGGAGCGGGGTTTCTTTTTATTTATATTTATCCCCTGTTGACCATTCTCCTTATGGGTATGAAGACGGGGATCCTTCTTTCCTGCAGCCAGTTGGTCATTACCGCCCTCCAGATTTTTATTCCCGGGGCTTCAAAATTCACGTATTCTTTTGACGTGTCCATCAGGATGGTAACGGTCTACGTGCTGGTGCTGTCGATTACCATTGTTTTTGAGCGGACCAGGCAGACAAAGGATCTGCTGAACCAGAGATTGACGACGGAACTTAAAACCCTCAATGAAAATTTACAGCAAATGGTAGAAGAAAAATCCGGCACCCTTATCAAACTTCACGATACCTTTGGACGTTATCTGCCGGACAAGATAATCAAGCAGCTTTTGGAATCTCCGGGCGGCCCCTCCCTGTGGGGGGAAAAACGCTTCATCTCCATTATGACCAGCGATATACGGGGCTTTACCTCGCTGGCCGAAGAATACGAAAGCGAAAAAGTCGTTATGATGCTTAACCATTATTTCAGCGTCATGGTAGAAATTATACATACCTTTAGTGGAACTATTATCGAATATTTGGGGGATTCGATTCTTTGCATCTTCGGCGCTCCCCTGGAAGACGAAGACCATGCCGATAACGCAGTTGCCTGCGCGCTAAAAATGCAGGCCGCCATGAAGGAGGTTAACGCATGGGGCAGGGGGAACCATTTTCCCGAAATTGAAATGGGAATTGCCGTAAACACCGGGGATGCGATTGTGGGAAATATCGGTTCTGACCGGGTGATGAAGTACAACGTTATCGGCAGTAATGTTAATTTAAGCAGCAGAATAGAAAGTTATACTACCGGCGGGCAGGTAATGCTGTCCGAATACACCTATAATGCCCTCCATTCCCCCGTCCGCGTGGTACAAAAGACGCACGTTACCCCCAAGGGCGTTTCCAAACCCCTTTTGATAATACAAATTGACGCTATAGGGGAACCCTTTAATATTACCCTGGACAGCGAAACCGTCCCCCTTGAACAACTGGACCCGCCGCTGACCGTTCTTTGTTTCCGCATACGGGACAAGCAGATCGAAGCAGACGGTTTTGAAGTTCTGCTGACTCACCTGTCCCGGAAGGAGGGAAAATTGCTGTTGACCGGCGGCACAAACACTTTTGCTGTTTTTGAAGAATTAAGGCTTTACATATTTGACCGGGAAGTTCTGGCAAAAATTGTTGACATAGAAGAAAAACGCATGACCGTGCGCTTTACCAGCCAGGGGTCCGTCTCCCAGGAATTTATAAGCCGCGGCTCTAATACATGAATCTCCGGGCGCTGTCCAGATAAAAAATATCCTGCTGCCGCCTTTCGCCGCTGCTGTATTCCCCCTGCCCGGCAAGAATAAGCCGGATCTTGGCAAGCATGGCGTTGAAACGGCGGATATACTGCAGGTCTCCCCCGATTTTCTGGTAGGGGCTTGTGGAATAGTCTTCCTGGTTTGCGTGATGGACTATTTTTTCATGGGAAAAATAATAGCTGATCATAAAGTAATTGTGGACTTCGTGGATAGCCACATAAGCGGGGTCCACGTAGGTAATGGTGATAATCTGGGTTTTCCAGGCCGATTGTCCGGGGTTTTCCTTGGCCGTGTAGTCGATAAAATAATATTCGTATTCCCGGAAGTAAGAATCTGTATACCGGTACATATCGAACTGATCTTTTTCCCAGTCGATAGCTATCGATTCCCGCTGGTACTCTTCTGCGGCATTAAGCTGTTCCGCGGGTACCAGGCAAAAGAACATTGACAGAACCGCCGCAGCAAAAACCCTCGCGGTTTTTATCATACGTTCAGTTTACCGGCTTTTCCCTGTAGTTTTGCCCAACTGTCCCGAAGTCCCACGGTCCGGTTAAATACCAGGCCGCTCTGAGCCCCGTCCCGATCCGCGTCCCCGGTGATCACCGGAGTATCTTTTACAAAATAACCCAGCCGCTCAAACTGGAAACGCTCCTCCGGCGATGCCTGGGCCAGGCAGGGTTCGCCGCGGGCATCGGAAATTATTTCCAGGGAGGCGGGGTTCAGATTATTTACAAAATCGCCGCCGGGGGGCAGGTCCATCGGCCGCTCCACGGAAAAAAGGTAGTCGTAAAGCCGCGCCTCCAGCTTTACGGCCTGGGCGGCGCTGACCCAGTGGATGGTGCTTTTCACTTTTTTGTTGTCCGGGGCGTTGCCCCCCCTGGTGGCCGGATCGTAGGTACCGTGGACCGCGGTAATTTCCCCGGCGGCGTTCCTGTCGCAGCCGGTACAGGTTACGATGTAGCCGTACCGGAGCCGTACCGAATTCCCCGGATACAGGCGGAAATATTTGGGGGGCGGGGTTTCTTCAAAATCTTCCCGCTCTATCCACAGTTCCCCGGAAAAGGGGATCTTCCGCTTCCCGGCCCCCTCGTCTTCCGGGTTGTTTACCGCCTCTACCTCTTCCACCTGCCCGGCGGGCCAGTTATCAATGACCAGCTTCAGGGGCCGCAGCACCGCCATCACCCGGCGGCTTGTCTTGTTGAGGTGTTCCCGCAGGCAGTATTCCAGAAAGGCAATGTCTACCATGCTGTCGGTTTTGGCGATTCCCACCTGGGACACAAAGCTGCGGATTGCCTCCGGGGTGTAGCCCCGCCGCCGCAGGCCGGCAATGGTGGGGAGCCGGGGATCGTCCCAGCCGGAAACCCGCTTTTCCTGTACCAGCCTGAGGAGCCAGCGCTTGCTCATCACCGTGCGGGTCATGTTGAGCCGGGAAAATTCGATCTGGCGGCTGGGGAAAACTTCCGCCTCCCGGATAAACCAGTCGTAAATGGGCCGGTGTATTTCGTATTCCAGCGAACACAGGGAATGGGTTATCCCCTCCCGGGCGTCCGACAGGGGGTGCTGGAAGTCGTACATGGGGTAGATACACCAGGCGTTCCCCGTGCGGTAGTGGTGCTCCCGGCGGATACGGTACATTACGGGGTCCCGCTCCAGCAGGTTGGGGCTTGCCATGTTGATCTTGGCCCGCAGGGTCCGGGAGCCGTCGGGGAATTCCCCGGCCCGCATCCGGGCGAAGAGGTCAAGGTTCTCCTCTACACTCCGGTCCCGCCAGGGGCTGTTCCGGCCGGGGGGGGTTATCGTAAAATTGCTTTTATCCTGCGCCGCCGTGCCCCGGTATTCGCTCATATCTTCTTCCGAAAGGTCGTCCACATAGGCGCGCCCTTTCCTGATGATCTTCACCGCCAGATCGTAGAG
>JAIRXT010000027.1 GCA_031268125.1 Treponema sp.
CCCGCCCCGACGTGGAACAGGTGGTGGAAAATTTTAAGAAGGCCCTGCCGGTATAACGGTTGTTTACGCGTGAAGCGCGGCAAACTGCCGGGCGGGAAGGTCCCTTCCCCGGCAGTTAACCCTGCGAAAGCCGGGCGATGGTTTCCTCATCCAGACCGGTGATAACGCCGGCGGGAATTCCCGCAACATCCCCTTCCCGGTACACTGCAATTCCGAATTCAAAATCCGAAAAGAGACGTAAAAAATCATCGGCTTTCCTGCCGGCTGGAAAGAATCCAGGGCCCCCGCCCCAGATTCTTTCCACTTTTCACTTTCGCGAAACTGGACCCCCCGTTACTTGTTTCGACGCTCTTTTCGCCCTTATCCCCATACTGTTATTTTTTTGAATTCGGAATTGCTGCCCGATACATTCCTTTACCGCTAAGCGTTCATCCCGGCGGCGGCAGGCTTTCTTCCGGGTGGGCGGCAAAATACGCCTTCCAGGCCCTTTCGATGCCGCCGAGACTTTGCTCCCGGTTAAGCAGGTTCTTTACATGGGTTCCCCATTTCAGGTTGTCACAAAAGTAGTTGAAGAAGCGGCGGGCCCGGCTGATGTGGAATTCCGGGGGCTGGTAACGGGCCAGAAGTTCCAGGAAGCGGAGGGCCGTTTCTTCCAGATTGACGGGAGGGCGGCCGGTCCCCGCCGGGGAGCGGGCTTCCGCGAAGATCCAGGGCTGCCGTACCGCCGCCCGGCCGACCATAGCCCGGCCTTCCCCGGCCCGGCGCAGAAGCTCCGCCGCGGTGCCGATGTCCCCGTTCCCTGCCACGGGGATCGCCAGTTCCCGCCGCAGGGCTTCCACATACTCCCAGCGGGCCCGGCGCTTGAACTTTTCCCCGGCCCGGCGGGGATGCAGGGTGATCAGTTCCACCCCTTCGGCCTCCAGGCGGCGGCAGAAGCGGACCAGGTATTCAAGGATGTCCGCCGGGCCTGCGGCTCTCTCCTGCGGCGGGGCGGCCGTGCCCAAGCCGCCGCCCGGACTGCCGTCCAGCCGCAGTTTGACGCTGAGCCGCCGCTGCCGCACCGCATCCCGTACCCGGCCAATCATGGCGGCGGCCTTGTTTATATCCGCCATCCAGGCGGTCCCGGCGCCGGTACGGCGGATTGCCGGGGCGGCGCAGCCCATGTTGATGTCGATACCCAGGCAGTCCCTGCGGTCCAGCAGGGCCGCCGCCCTTTCAAGCCGGGCCGGATCGGCGCCTGCCAGTTGGTACACCAGCCGCCGGGGGCAGGGCCCGGCATCCAGGTACCAGGATTCGAAGGGGCCGCCCCCCAAAAGAGCCCCGGCGCTTAACATCTCCGTAAAGTACTCCTGCCCTTCCCCGCCGGGCTCCCCCGCAAATCCTTCGAATCCTTCGATAAGTTCCCGCAGTGCACGGTGGCTAATTTCCGCCATAGGCGCTAGCATGAAGGGAGCAGACATAATAGAATTAAGGTATATTCAGGCTAAAAATGGAAGGAGGGAGCTTGCCCGGTCAGCCGGGGTTGACCAGGGCCGTCTTACTTGACGAATAGCCCTCTTTCCCATATAGTGTATATCAGAAGAGGAGCGTACCGCATGACAGCAAAGGATAATATGCCTAACCTCAACGAGAAACCGCCGGAAGGGATTAAGCCGGATGGCAGCGCGTACCGGGTGTTGGTAGTTGATGATTCCATGTTTATTGCGAAGCAGCTTGGTCAAATTTTTACCTCCGAAGGGTTTGAGGTTGCCGCTACCGCCGGCGACGGGGCTCAGGGAGTGGAGAAATACAAGGAATTGCATCCGAATGTTGACTTGGTAACAATGGATATTACCATGCCGGTAATGGACGGAGTTTCCGCCCTGGAAAAGATCCTGGAATTTGATAAAGATGCTTGTATTATCATGGTTAGCGCCTTGGGGAAGGAAGATGTGGTCAAAAAGTCCCTCCTTATGGGGGCAAAAAGCTACATTGTCAAACCCCTGGACCGGAAAAAGGTGCTTGAACGGGTTGTTTCGGTTCTTAATCGATAGGTAAAGCCGTTCCAAAGTCTTAAAATTGGAACGGTTTTTTTTAAACTCCCAAAAAATCTATACCTCGCCTTTTTCTATTCGTATAATAGAGATATACCTTAACCGGAGGAATCTATGCGTTTAATCATTCTCAAGAATTATCAGGAACTCAGCATCGTGGGGGCAAAGCATGTCGCCGGCCGGATACTGGGGGAGTCCCGGCCTTTCGTGCTGGGGCTCCCCACGGGCTCTACCCCCCTGGGTATTTACCAGGAACTTATCCGCTGGTACCGGAAGGGGAAGCTGTCCTTTAAGCAGGTGATCAGCTTTAACATGGACGAATACCTGGGGCTTGCCACGGGGCACCCCCAGAGCTACCACTCCTTTATGCGGGAGAATTTTTTCAGCCATGTTGATATTCAGGCCCCGAATACCCATATCCTGAACGGCGAAACCGGCGACCCGGAGGCGGAATGCAGGGCCTATGAGGAGGCTATTAAGGCGGCGGGGGGCATCGATCTGTTCCTGGGGGGCATGGGGGAAGACGGCCATATTGCGTTTAACGAGCCCTTTTCCTCCCTGAATTCCCGGACCAGGGTAAAGACCCTGACCGAAAATACCCGGGCCGTCAACGCCCGCTTCTTTGACGGGGACATAAACCAGGTACCCAGGGCGGCTCTTACCGTGGGGGTGGGGACCATTATGGACGCCCGGGAGCTCCTTATCGCCGCATCGGGCCCCAACAAGGCCAGGGCTGTGCATGACGCGGTGGAAGGGAGCGTAAGCCACCGCTGCCCCCTTTCCTGCCTCCAGAATCACCCCAAGGCGACGATTATCTGCGACCAGGCCGCCGCCGGGGAACTGGAAGCCGGGACCGTAGACTACTTTAACAGCCTGGAACAGGCGACCCGGGAATGGGCAAGCCGGGAACTGGCGGACCAGCCCTCCCGGTGATGAACTGCCGGAGAAAGCCGGTCATAAGGCTCCGGCCTCTTGTTCCGGCCCTGCTGCTGGGTTTTCTCGTTTCCGCCGGCCTGGGGGCCCAGGAAGACGGCGCGGAAACGGCAAATTTGACGGCCTTTCAGGACCCCGCCCGTATCTGGGGCGCCGGGCCGGAGGGAATCATCGAGGAGGCCTACCGGCTTTGCTTTAGGACCCGCATTTTGGACGGCAAGGTAATCACCATACGGATGCCCTTTGCCCAAAACAACGAGCGGGACAAGCTGGTGGATCAGGGCTGGGAGTTCCTGGGCGGCGGCAAGGGGGACCCCGCGTTCCTCTGGCCTGTTATCGAAGGCATCATCGATTCTTCGGATTTCAAAACCTATATGCGCACCCTGGGGGACAGCCGGGAACAGGTAATCATCTTTGACATTCCCAGCCAAAGCTGGACCAGTTCCCGGGAGCTTTTCGACATTGCCCGCATGAAGGCCGGGGCTTACCGGGGCCTGCCCCACCGGCCCTATGTGCTGGTAAGCGGCCGGGGCATCGAAGATACCGATGTGTATAACTATCTGTACTGCGTGGGCCTTACGGGGATGGACTGCTCAGGTTTTGTCTGGCACGTCCTTTCCTACCTGGCCAGGGCCGGGGGCCTGGACCTGGGGCGCAGCCTGAGCCGGGCCCTGGGGGTAAAGGGCGGCGATGACCCCTCCCGTTATGCGGGGACCGCCTTTTACAATTCCAAAAGCCCCCAGATCGTTGCCGTAAAAGACACCATTTCCCTCCTCCGGCCCGGGGACATCCTTCTGTTCCGGGGCTACGACGGGGAAATGGCCCACTCCGCCGTTGTCCAGTCCGTGGACCTGCGGTCCGGCCTTATCCGTTACCTGCAATGTACCGACGAAGCTCCCCCGGATGAGCGGGGAGTCCACGAGTCTTTTATTTACTTTAACCCTGCACAGGCAAACCTTTCCCTTAGCGATCCGGCCCTCAACTGGACCCAGAAGCGTTATGCCCCGTTTCCGGGGGAGGCGGGTTCCCCTTTTTCCGACGATGGGGAGCGTTACCGGGCCTATGCGGAACTGGGGGGCGGCCGGGTAGTCCGCCTGCGTCCCCTGGTTCCGGTAATAGAAAAACTTGCAAAGAAAAGTTAGTACCCTGTAAACACTAAATGGAGCGGAATAATGTTGCCTTCCGGGGCGGGGATTTGCCCCGGATGTTACATTGCCGCAATTTAGTCTTTACAGGGTATTAGTCCGGCGTTCCCGCCGGTCCTTCCGGGAAGACCAGCTCGTAAAAGGCTTCCCCCCCGGAGCCGTCCTGTTCCTTGAGCATCCTGAGTTTCCGTACCGGGATGTCCTTGATCTGGGCCCGGACCGATTCGGATACCAGAACCCTGGTTTTGTAGTGGAAATTCAGATTGGAGAGTATCCGGGCCCGCACCACGGGCCGGCCGTAGCCGCAGTAACCCGCCGCCGGCAGGTAGCCGAAGCAGCACTCCCCGGCGGCAATGCCGAATCTCCAGCGGGCGGTCTTTTCCTGGCCGGCCATTTCGGTTACAAATTCCGCCGCCCGCAGGGCCGGGGTACGGGAATAGCGGACATAAGGGTCCTGTCCGGGGCCCGCGCCGATTCGTTCCAGCGGGGAACCGAAACAGGCCAGTACCAGGTCCCCGTCGCAGCCGATGATCACTCCCCCCGCCTTTTTGAAGATCGCCGATACGTCCTCTCTAAAACTTTCCACCGCACGGGCCCCGCCCTGGGGGCTGCTGTCCTCCTGGTCTTCCTGGGCCAGAAGCCCTACCTGACGCACGGCGATAACCGCCGCCTGGGTAAAGAGCCGGCGGCCGGGGGCCGGCTGCCCGGTCCTGATAAGCTGCCGCAGGCAGGGTTTCCCCACATGGGGGCCGTATGACAGCCGGAAACGCCGGGCCCCCCGGCGGACAATGACAAGATTCGGTATAAATACGGCAAAACTTGCCGCCAGGGATGCGGTAAACGGAATAACGGGGTCGAACCAGCGGCCCCAAATGACAAAGGCCCAGGAAAAACCGGCCCCAATGACCAGGCTGAAGATAAAGCCCAGGCCCAGGGAAGGCAGGGGGCCCAGCCGGACCAGGATAAGAAGTTCCGCCCCAATGACCAGGCAGGAACAAAGCAGAACCGGCAGCCTGCCGGGGACCCCGATACTCCGGCCCTGGAGAATGTTGTCCGCCAGGATAAAAGAAATCTCGCTGTCCGTATAACCGGCCCCCTTCGGGATGCGAAACAGCCCGCCGGCGCCGGAATCCCCGGCGGAATTCCGGTCTTCCCGGGGGCCCAGGATGACAAAAGACCCGGCCAGTGCCTGGGACAGCGTATCCCGCAGCAGCCAGAGTTCTCGGTGGGCATCCCTCAGGCCGTCAAAAACACCGGACAGTTCCTCCTGCAAGGCGGTGATCTGCCGTATGCTTTCTTCCCTCAGGTTTTCGGAGGCCAGAAGCGCTTTATACCCCTTTTTCAGGTTATCCTCCGCTGAACCGTAGAGAAAATCCTCCAGGACGGCAAAGTAGTCCGCCCTGGTTTGAAGCCACTGGGCTTTCCACTCCTGGGAAAAACGCAGCGACGCGGGATTCCCCGGATTTGCGGAGACCAAAAATTCCTCCCTCTGGTTCTGGGCGTAGTCGTAGAGTAACAGGGGGGATTTTTCCGGCTCCAAACCTGAGTAGATCCCCAGCCTATCCGCCTCCTTCAGGAGCCGCTGCAGGGTTTCCTCCGCCTCCTGGCAGGCGGTAAAAGTCTCCAGGGGGATCCGGCGGAAGGCCCTGTCCCGGTCCTGGAACGGGGGCCAAAGGCCCGGCGGGGAGCCGCCGAGAGGAGCTTCAAAGAGCAAATTTCCCTGGGAATCCAGGGGAATCTGGACTTCCCCGTTTTCCAGGGTGTTTACCAGGAACAACGCCGCCCCAAAGCTTTCTACCCCGGATTCTATAAAACGGCTTTTAAGGGCGCTGTAGACCACATGCTCCGGCCCTTCCGGCATTTCCACCGGAGCCGTGCGGCGGACCCTGCCGTCCCAGTCCGGCTGGGGCCGGGAGTAACTCCGGCCGGCCGGTTGAGGGTCCCTCCCCGTAGAAAGCCGCAGATCCCCCGCCCGGTATACCTTGCCAAAGGCTGCAATGGTCCGTTCCTGCCGGGCAATCCCCGCCTGGTCCTGGCGCACCAGGGCCGCCGTTAAACGTTCCTTGCCCTGATCTGTTAAGCCCACCAGCTCATCAACATAGCGGCGGGCTTCGCCGGGGGCTATGGAGCCCGCCTGGATTGCCTCAAAAAGATTGCGGATATTCCGCTCCATAAGGGAGAATTCTTCCTCGAACCAGCCGTGAATCTCCTCCCCGGAACCGGCCCTGCCGGGGGAAAGATCAAGAATGGGGGTCTGAATCACCAGGGTGCCGGCATCCGCTTCAATAAGGGTAAGAATCATCCGGGCGACGGTATCGGGCTCCAGGAAGTCCCCGCTGTCTACGATAAGGAGTTCCGGGGCCGGGGCGGAACTTTTCCGGCGTTCCAGCAGGAAATCATAATGCGGTCCCAGTTTGGGCCCTTCCAACAGGTAGTACAGCAGCGCCGCAATGCCTGCCGCCGCCAGGAATGCGCCGGTAAAGACAAGGAATAACTTTTTTCGGGTAATAAAGGCTCCCATGCATCCCTCCGGCCGCAGGTACAAAAAATAGTCATACAGTGCCGTATAAAGGGCTTATGCGTACAACATTTATATTTTAGTATATTACCCCTATTTATTATCGGGGTACAGTTGTATAACTATTCTAGCCGATGTATAGAGAAAAGGCTCCTCCCTGCCGGGGGGGCTTTGACCAGGGATGACCCCCTTCTTTTGAGGGGCCGAGTCATCGAGATTTGACGAGGAGACATGATATGAGAACTCATAACCGGCGGGCAGAGAGGCCCGGCGTTTTGTGTATGCGGGGCTTTACGGCGTTAATTTGCATTTTTGGCCTGGTTTTGGCCGCCTGTGCCAAACCTCCGGTCGAGGAGATGGAGAATGCCGCCAGCGCCGTAACCAGGGCGGAAAACGATCCGAATGCGGTAACCTATGCGGGGGCTACCCTGTCCAGAGCCAAGGACGCCCTGAATCGTATGCGGTCCGAGGCGGAATCCAAACGTTACGAAGCGGCCAAAAACTTTGCCGCCGAGGCAGTAAGCGCCGCGGAAAAAGCCATTGCCGACGGCCGGGCCGCCGCCGCCCGTGCCCGGGAGGATGCCGCTTCCCAGCTTAATCAGGCAAAAGCCGCCCTGACGGATACGGGAAAATCCCTGGAGAATGCCAAAACCGTAAAGAATATTGTACTGGACTTTGACGCTATGGACCGGGACTATGACAACGCCCGGCGGACTACCGTCCAGGCGGAACTGAGCCTGGCGGAGAACAACTACCCGGATTCCGTTGACAAGAGCCGGACCGCCCGGGGAATGTTAAGCTCCATTGACGGCAAAATTTCCGGGGCCGCCACCTCGGTTTCCCGGAAAAAATAGGATCACGGGGAAAGGGCTTCCGGATCATGGCCGCTGGATGGTTCAGCAGACTGCTTTCGTTTTTTTGGGGGGATAAAGGCGGCAAAGGCAGTGAGGGGAAACGGCATCTGGTAAAACGGCTTAACAAGGAGCTTGCCGCCAACCGTTTTGCACGGTTTTACCATCCCAAGCTGCTGGAAGTCCAGCCGGAGATGGGAAAATTTTTTCGGAACATGTATGTAACTCTTGTACAGGCACAGGCTTTTCTGCAAAACATTGAAAAGTCATCCAGGCTTAAGCAGATCACCGTGGAAACTTTTCTGGACATGAAGTACCTGGACGCCCGGCAGCGGCTTAACATTGAGTACATAGAAAAAGAGGCCAAGCTTGTGCCTATTGCAGAGGTATCCCGCCTCCTTAAAGAGGATTTGGCAATCCTTGCCAGCGCCTTTGACGGGGATTCTATCTCCCGGATAGACGGCTGCTATAACCAGATCCTCTCCCTCGCCCATCTGGTTAATTTTGACTATTTTTTCTTCCTGCGGAAATTCAATTCCGGTATAGTGGAGCGGAATTTTAGCGCCGTTCCCCGGTTTTCACCGGTTCCGGGGCTGCTGCTTATAGAGGGAATCAAAGATTTTTTGGAAGTTGCCTACCCCGTCGATCCGGATTTGGACTGGACTATGCCGCTGCAAGTGCTCCGGGTTTATAAAAACGATGTAGACGCGCTGGCTATGGACGAATGGACCACGCTGCTCGGCAATCTGCGGGAACTGCGGCGCTCATCGATCCTTGAACTTATAGTCCAGCATATTACCCGGGACTTCCAGTGGAAATTTAAACCCCGGACTACCCACGAGCGTATTGCCGCAGCCTACATGGAAGAATGCCGGAAAGAGGCGAACCAGGCTTTTTCGGGCTTTTTGCACACCCAAAAACAAAACCAGGTAGCCGTCCTTGCCAAGGAACTTTTCGGCAGTACGGATGTTAACCGGATTGTTCACTATACCGAAAAGGACAACGAAGCCTTTGTTTCCAAAGGGCTTAGCGGTTTTGTTCACGCCAAAAGCCTTAACTATTTAAAAGCCTTCATGGTGGATTTTTTCCAGGCGGACATTCAGGAAATTTGTGAATTGTTTATGGTTCAGGGAATCTGGGCTTCTCCTGAACGGGCCAAAGAACTGACCAATTTGTTTCATGTTCTGGCGGGTAATATGGAGCAGATGCTGGCCCTGGAACAGTCCCTGTCGGAAACCGGGGAAATTGGGACTGAACTCCGCATCACCCTGGTCAAGTCCGGCAAGAACCCTAAACAACTGTGGCGCGTGGACAACCTGCTTCAGAAACTCAACACGGACACGGCGATTCTGCTTAGCAGCACGGCGGAGGCGCTGATCCTTTTAGGCAAGCTGTTCCGGGATATTCTGCAGAACGCCGCCAAACGGGAAAATCCCGTTCTTGTAAACTACCGGACGCTGCAGCTTAAAGAAAATGACCTCCCCCTGACCCAGTGCCTTGTGCTGTCCTACAAGCGAATCCTCTGCTACCTGCGGATTCAACAACTCCTTACCAACCGTGAGTAGCCGGACGAGAGCTTACTGCTGGCGGACGAAGAAGGAGTATTCCCCGTAGCCTTCGTCGTACTGGGTTATTTCGGCGTAGTAGATTCCCCGTTCAAGGTTAATCACTAACAGGGCATTGTCGTTATCACCGCTGTCGTCATCGAAATCCAGCTCCCCGCCGTTGCTGTTATAGAGGGTGATAACCGTATCCATGCCGCCGGTAGTGCCTATGGAATAGGTTCCCGCCCGGGTTACAGAAAAGGTGAACCAGTCAACCGGATCATAATCCGCCAGGGCGTTACCGGACAGCCTTTGGCCCACTGAAATCCCGGTGGCCTGGCCCCTGATGTTATTGGGCTCGTACTGGTCGAATTCTACGACGACGGTTTCGGAATGAAGAACGTATTCCCCGGTCGAATCATCGCCGTAGCCCCGGATATTGATGTAGTAATTGTTGATCCTCCGGTCCGGGGAAAAGACTATCTTGGCGTTGTTGCCTTCGTTTGCCCCATCGTCGTTTTCGGCGATGAAGGTATCCCCCTGGTAAAGCTCCATGTAGGTATCAATATCCCCGGAAGTGTAGATGGCAAGCGCTTCCCCCTCCTGATAGCTGAAAGAACTAAGATCAAGCCTGAACCAGTCGTAGTCGCCATCGGGGAAGAGGCTTAGGGATAAGGGCAGCCGGGAGATACTAAGGGTTTTGGCCTGGGCCCGGTTGTTGTTGGGTTCCATGGAATCCGCGGCAATGACTACGGTCTCCATAAACAGGACATAGGACCCCAAAGTATCGCTGTCGTAGGGACTGACCCGGAAATAATAGGTACCGGCCTGGCCCAGGTAGGCGGTGATCCGGGCATTGTAATTATCTCCCCCGTCATCGTCCGATCTAAGTTCCTCCGTGCCGGAATTGGGCCCGTAGAGGCTTAGCTTGGTGTCCAGGCTGCCTTCGGTGCCGATGCGGATCATTTGCGGCCCGTCGATGCGGAAGCTGAACCAATCCTCGTCATCCGGGGAAAAGGTAAGGTTGAATCTGCCCGTGGTAAGGGGATAGGCGGCGGAGGCGGAATTGTTGGGTTCGTAGGCGTCCCCCTTGTTCTGGGCGCCCAAGGACGCGATCAAAAAACACAAAACGGCTGCAAGCAGAAACGGCTTTTTTATAGATTCCTCCTTGTAAGGGAGTCAAGATTACCATTCCGGCGGGTAAAGTACAACAACAGGGGTCGGTATAACAGGGCATCGGCATTTACTCGTGAACAAGTGTATAAAGGTCTGTTGAACTTTTCTAACATCGATCCTGCGGGGGAGCCAAAGGACAGGGGAGGCCCCGCTTGCCTTGCGCCGGTAAAGCAGGGGTTTTTACATGAAGCTTTTACGGCGCAAGGCTTCGGTCAAGTGTCCTCCCCTGTCCTTTGGCTCCCCCGCCAGTTCACTTTGTTGTGTTCAACCAGCCTTTATACCAAACGATACCTGCCGTTGCCCTGCCGGAGAGAGGAGATCAGGGAAAAAGCCTGCAGACGCTATGCGGACATCGGTAACTTTGCCGGTAGTAAACGCCGATGCCCTGGGGATGCCAGGGCCCCCAATGATTTTACAGGCGTCTTTTCCATCAAAAAATTTTGTAAAAGTAAATTTGCTGAACAACACACAGCAATTCCAAATTCAAAAAAAATAACCGTTCAACCTAAAAATGGTCAAAGGTACGGGTTCGTTAAGCAGTATAAAACCGTACCGGCAGCCGTTTGACCATTTTTTACCTTGAAAACTCCTTGGCTTAAGGTAATTCACGATGGGGATAATGGCGAAAAGAGCGCCGAAACAAGTAGAGGGGGTGTCGGTGGAAAGAATCTGGGGTGGGGGCCCCGGATTTTTCCAGCCGGCAGGACCCCCGGTGAATTTTTTACGGCTCTTTTCGGATTTGGAATTTTGAATTCGGAATCGCTGAACAACACATACGGGGTATTGATGTTATTCGCAGGATTCTATAAGATTAAAGGACCCTACCGGGACGTAGGATAGGGGCTAATCCGTCTGGTTCGGGACCAGAAGATCGGCGGTTCAAATCCGCCCGTCCCGATATAGCCCATAATTGAGTTGTTCGATA
>JAIRXT010000028.1 GCA_031268125.1 Treponema sp.
GCAATTTTTCCGCCGGGACCGGGGGCGGGGATAATGCAAGCTATTTTGGCGGTATTGTAGGGCATTATAATACCACCACCGGCGGGACCGGGAACGTAGAAATGAAAAACACGTTCAGCCGGGGGGACCTTACCGTATACCGGAACAGCCTGTGCGACCTGCTTGTAGGCGGCCTTGCGGGAAACATTATAGGAAACAGCGCAAACAAAATTTCCCTGGAAAATTGCGCGGTAGAGAGCGGCGCCATCAGGGTAGTGTCCAGTAAAAATAGAAATTTGTGGGCCGGGGGCTGTATCGGGGAAATAAAGCAGTATGTCTTTTTTGATAATGTCCGGTCCCTGGGGGGAACCCTAACCGTTGAGCAAGATGACACAGTAAACAGCGGCCAAAATTCATATACCGGCGGCTTTGCCGGATATTTGGAAGAATCGACGGTAAACGGCAGTTTCAGTAATACAACGGTTACCGTTACCGAAAATTTCAATTCTCATGATGAGAGTTATACCGGCGGTTTTATCGGCTATTTAGGTGTTGGTTCGACTTTGGCGGTAATAAAAAACTGCTACGCAACCGGGAATGTAACCGTTTCCAGCCAGGCCGGCAGCCTGTATGCCGGCGGTCTGCTTGGCAGGACCGCCGGGGGCGGGACGGAGGGCGTTCGTGTTGAACAGTGTTACGCCGCCGGGGAAGTGAGCGTAGCGGGCAGGGGAACTATCCGTGCGGGCGGCCTGATAGGGGGGTCTTTGGCTAGGCTGCAGGTTAGTAACTGCTACGCCCTGGGTAACGTACTGGCGAACAGGGCATCAGCCGGCTCGGACTCGACCATGGCCGCGGGGCTTGTGGGATACAGCAACTACGCAGAAAATTCAATCGAGCACTGCTTCGCGGGCGGCGCGGTTATCGCGCGGTCAAACGCCTCCTCCGGGAATGGTATTTATACAGCCGGTATAGTGGGCTACTTAGGCGAGTGTACGATAACAAACAGCGCGGCTTTCGGCCCCTCGCTAACGGCGAAGGGCCCACCAACACATCGACAGGGCCGCATCAGCGCCCGGTATTATGATGATGTAGCGACGCTAACCAACAACTACGCCCTGGCGGATATGCGGCTGGAAACCAGCAGTAATTACGATGATCCCAACCCCGCTTCGGCTCCGGCCAGCAGCAATGTTGGGGCAAACGAGCAAAACGGCAAGGACGCCACGGTTAACGACTTCCGTAACGCCGCTTTCTGGCTGGACAGCAACGGCCTGTCTTTCAACTATGCCGGCGGCGGTATGGCGGGCATAACCAACACCTGGGACTTCAGCGGTATCGCGGGCCGGGGGTATCCGACGCTTGCGGGAATGGGGGGACAGTAGGATGTCCGGGGCGCGGGGCGGAAGGTGGAGGTTCGTTATGGCTAAAATTCTTTGGGAATTTGCCGGTCATTCCAGGGGTTACATACGGTTATCCCTTCAATGTCATCGAAGTCTTTTTCGTTTCTTGTCAAAAGAGTCAGGTGATGATGAAGGCAGGTTGCCGCAAGAAGGGAATCCATGACAGGCAGGGTTCGGGGGTGGTGCACAACGAGCCTTCCCCAGGTGATCATTATATCGCCGTCAATGGCCAATATTCGTCCCGCAAAATACTGCGGGATGTCGTACTCAAGCCATTCGGTCAGGGCCTTTCGCCTGGGGCCTTCCGGCAATTTCTGCCGTCCTTTCTCGATTTCTCCAAGGGTGATGGCGCTCAGAAAAAGCGTTTCAGGCGGGATGGCGGCTATTGTATTCCAGACTTGTTCGTTGGGCCGCAATTTCCGTATTTCGGACAATACGTTCGTATCAAATAGATACACCGGTTCCCCTCAAAACAGTATTGGTATCCCGCTCAATGACTACACCGTCAAGGGGCGCTTGCCGCAAAAATTCGCAGATATTCGGCTTTTGCGCCTTTACCGGCGTACTTGCCGCTTCGTCTTTGTACATGCCTCGCAACGCGGCCAGGGCGGAACGGGCGCGTTCTTTGGCCTTCGCCATGGAATCTTCGGCGACAGGAAACTCAATAATTATCCGTGCCCTGCCCTCAGGCACGGACGGCGGAATTTGCACCCAGCGGTCCGCCGGTATCTCTATAGTTTGTTCTATGGTCATATCTTTTTAAATATAGCATAAAAAGAAGGATGTTTCAATGAGCCGAAGGCTTGCTTTCATACTGCTGTTATCCATTGCGGCCGTCTCCGGCCTTTTCTCCCAGGACTGGTACAGTCCAGACTTCTCCATCCGGCCCGGGGGGTTTGCCTTTTTCCCCCGGGGAGAACCAAGCGCAAGCCGCTATACCACCGGGGGCGGCGGGGGCCTGGCCCTTGACGCGGACTTTGCAAGTATCTGGCCCAATTCCGAAGGTAAAAACCGCGGGTTTTTATCCGGGCTGGGCTATACCGCCGGGATTGAGGGCGGGCTTATGGCTGCCCCGGTTGCCGGGGGCGCGGCGGGAACGGTGTCGTTTTATTCTTTCGGCGGCGGTTTGGGGCTGTACTATTTTCCGTTCTCCCGGCTTTTTACCCGGCTGGACGGCAGCCTTGGGGTATTCGCCGCGGCCAATGAAACCGGGCGTTCCCCGGCTTCCCTCTTTTGGCGGATGGGCGGGGAGATTGGATTCCGGTTTACGCCCATGTTTACCCTTGCGGCCAACGGGGGCTTCAGGCGGTTTACCGGCAATTCCGGCGTTGACGGCCTCTATGCGGGTTTAAGCCTTCACATCAATATTGAAACAAGGGCGTCGGACAATGGCGTTGATCTTACGGTGGTTCAGGAAACGCCGGTGTATCCCCTCTACCTTGGTTTGTATCAGGACAACCCGGCGGCAGCGCTGCGTCTGCGGAATCTTGAATCCGCGGAAATCCGCAATGTGCGTCTCAGTTTCCGCGCGGGGGATTATACCTCGTCGGAGTTCCCCTGCGGGACGGTCCCGCTTATTGCCAGGGGGCGGACCGCGGAACTGCCCCTGTACGCGGACTTTTCCCCGGCCCTGCTTAACCTGACCGAAAACGGCCGGATTTTGGGGGAAGTGGTGATCCGCTACTCCATGCTGGGAAAAGAAAAGACCGTAGTACGGAGCGCGGCGGTGGACGTGTATAACCGGAATGTGTTCCCCGAGCGGGATTGGGCGGGGCTGGCGGCTTTTGTGTCGCCCGCCGCGCCGGAAGCGCTGGAATTTTCAAAGTATGTTACGGGGCTTGCCCGGACAAGGCGGCGGACGGGGGTAAACGGCAATTTACAGTTTGCCGCGTGGCTTCTGGAAGGTTTGCGGGCGGCGCGGATCCGCACGGTTTCGCCGGGGGAAACGGGGAACACGGAAAAGGGAATAGTTGAAGTACAGTATCCGTTTCAGACCCTGGCCTATCGTACCGGGACGGCCCTTGACGTGGGGCTGCTGTATGCCGCAAGTCTTGAGGCCGCGGGGATTCGGGCCGCCCTCGCGATAGCGGGTTCTTCGGGGGACCAGCCTGATTACATCGTTGCCTTTTCTTTGGGCATTAACGAAGCGGCGGCGGGGGGTAATTTTAACGGGCCTGACGATCTTTTGATTGTGAATGACGAAGCGTGGCTTCCCCTTTCAATGCGGCGCTTCAACAACGGGTTTATGGAAAGCTGGAGGGCGGCGGCGGACAGGCTTGCCGCGGCTTTTAGCGCGGGGGAGGATGTCGATTTTATCATTCTTGAGGATGCCTGGGCCTCGTATCCTCCGGCGCCGCTTCCGGCCCAGGGGCTGCGCCTTACGCTGCCCGAACAGAGAGCGGTGAGTTCCGCCGCCGCCGCCGTGCTTGCCGCATATATACGGCAGGAGATACAGCCCAAGATTACTGTTGTGCAGGGACAGATACGGACCGCTCCCACATCGGCCTTGTATAACCAGCTTGGTAATTTACAGGTACGGGCGGGGAACATGGCGGAAGGGAAGACGGCTTATGAGCGGGCCGCGGGCATGGGGTCGGTTTCGGCAATGATCAACCGGGGGAATGTGGCCCTGACGGAAAAGGACAACGCCGCGGCGGAA
>JAIRXT010000046.1 GCA_031268125.1 Treponema sp.
CAACCAAAAAATGGTCAAAGGTACCGGCAGCAGTATAAAACCGTACCGGCAGCCGTTTGACCATTTTTTACCTTGAAAACCCCTTGGCTTAAGGTAATTCACAATGGGGATAATGGCGAAAAGAGCGGCGAAACAAGCAGCGGGGGGGTGGCGGTGGAAAGAATCTGGTGTGGGGGCCCCGGATTTTTCCAGCCGGCAGGACCCCAGATGAATTTTTTACAGCTCTTTTCGGATTTGGAACCGCTGAAGCGCATTGACAGGGTCCAGACAAGATTCTACTATGAAGGCATGGTGGACGTAGTTTTTTTTACTGATGCCGAATTTGAATTATACAAAGCGCTTATTTATAGGGAAAGTGGTATAACATTCACTGCCACTAACCGGTCTATTCTGGAAAGCCGGCTTAAAGAGCAGCTTCGTACCCTGGGTATTGATTCTGTAAGAGCTCACTATGCAAAAATTTCCTCCAACAAGGAAGCCCTTAAAAGTTTCCTGGACAGTATAACCACCAACCTTACCCGTTTTTTCCGTAACCAGGCCCATTTTGATGCGCTGGAAAACCATGTTATTCCTGAATTGATAAAGATCAAGCAGGGAAGCAACACTATCAAGATTTGGAGCGCGGGCTGTTCTACCGGGGAAGAACCTTATACCATTGCCATGCTTTTGAGTGAGATTCTGCCGCCCCTTTGGAAATATGAGATTCTGGCCAGCGATATCAGCCTTAAATGTCTTATGACGGCCAAAGAAGGTTTTTATACAGACTCCCGTGTTGTGGGAATTCCCGATAAATACTTAAAAAAATACTTTGACAAGGTTGAAGGGGGTTATAAGGTCCACGCCGATCTGATGTCCAAAATACGTTTTGACTACCATAACCTGGCAAATGATTCGGGGCAGCGGAACCTGGACCTGGTGTTCTGCCGGAATGTGATTATTTACTTTGATGAAACCGCCCAGGAAGCGGTAATCAACCGGTTTTGGGACTCTATGGCAAATAAATCATTTTTATTTATTGGACATTCGGAGTCCCTTTTTGGGATGAAGACAAAATTTGAATTTGTAAAAACCCAATGGGCAACCTTTTACCGGAAATATACATAATGTTCCGGCCGGCAGGGGGCTGCGGGTTTTTTAGGGGACGGCGGTAACATGGGCATTATGCCGGATTCAATGAAAATCCGCTGCATGAACAAGGAGTAATATGTGGCCGATGAAATATCAGTCCTGATTGTTGATGATTCCGCTCTGATGCGTAATCTGATAGGCAAAATGGTAGAAGCAACGCCGGGGTTGGTGATTGCCGATAAGGCAATGAACGGGCGTTTTGCCCTGGATAAAATCCCCCGTGTTAATCCCGATGTCATAGTCCTTGATCTGGAAATGCCCGAAATGAACGGCATTGAATTTTTAAGGGAACGAAAAAAGCAAAAAATCGAAATTCCGGTGATTATCCTTTCTTCCATTGCCGCCAAGGGAGCGGAGATTACGATGGAGGCGCTGTCCCTGGGGGCCAGTGATTTTATTCAAAAGCCTTCGGGATCGATTTCTGAGGATATTCACACCGTCAGGGACAACCTGGTTAGTCTGCTGTTGAGTTACGGCAGCCAGTACCGCAGGACCCTTGGAAAGAAAATTGTAAGCGCCTCCGAAGCCAAGGCTGTGAACCCTGCCGCCGCGGGGAGCGGAAACAAGGGGCCGGTTTCCATTGCTTCTATTCTGGATCTCAATGTCAGCCATGCTTCCAGCCCCTCCAAGCCCCCCGCACAGATGCGCAGGTCCGCCAATACCGAAATTGTGGCGATTGGGATTTCCACCGGGGGGCCGGATGCCCTGCGGGTGGTGTTTTCCAAGCTGGACGCGGACCTGAGAACGCCTATTGTGGTGGTCCAGCACATGCCCGCCGGTTTTACCAACGAGTTTGCCAAAAGCCTGGACCGGATCTGTCCCTTGGACGTAAAAGAAGCGGAAGAGGGGGACCCCCTTATCCCCGGCCGCATTCTTATCGCCCAGGGCAACAAGCACCTGGAGGTGGGCCGCAAAGGCTCTTCCGCGGTAGTTCACCTTTCCGATGCTCCGCTGGTAAGCGGCCACCGGCCCAGCGCGGATGTACTGTTTGCCTCTGTGGCCCTGACCTTCCAGAACCACGCCCTGGGGGTGATTATGACCGGCATGGGGAAGGACGGCGCTGCCCAGCTTGGGACTATTTATAAAGAAGGGGGCATGACGCTGGGCCAGGACGAAACCAGCGCGGTGGTCTACGGCATGCCGCGGGTTGCCTACGAGCTTGGTCATGTGCAGGAACAGGTTTCCCTGGACAAGATGGCCCGCCGTATCTGCGATATTGCCAAAACAAGCCGCTGACCGGGCCTTTCCGGGGCCCGTACGCAACTAAAATGATAGCCGGTATAGATATTGGCAGCACTACTACCAAGACTGTCTCCGTGGAGGGCGGCGTCCTGGTGCGGAAAATCAAAACCCGGGCCCAGGATGCGGTTACCTCCGCCGCGGGGGCGCTGGGGAAACTGATTATCGAAAACGACATTGATATTTCGGAAATTTCCGGGATTGCCATTACCGGTGCCGGGGCTTCCAAAATAAAAAACAATATTTTTGGCATTCCTACACAAAAAATTGACGAGATTAAAGCCATTGGTACGGGGGGGCTTTTTTTGGCCCGGTCTTTGCCCGGTTTGCCGGTCGGCGCCGTTCCAATCGTCATTACCAACGTGGGTACCGGTACGGCGATCATCCGGGCGGGGAAAGACGGGATTACCCATTTGGGGGGCTCCGGTGTCGGCGGGGGTACGATCTACGGGCTTGCGAAGAAGCTGCTGCCTACGGCGGATTTTAACGGCATTATGGACCTGGCAAAGGACGGGAGGCTGGATCAGGTGGATCTGCTTCTGGAAGATATTACCGACACGGATATTAGTTTTCTGGATCGCCGGTCTACTGCCGCCAACTTCGGCAAAACCCTGGACAGCGCCGGGAATTCCGACATTGCCCTGGCGATTCTCAACATGGTCTACCAGGTTATCGGCATGATCTCCGTTTTTGCCGCCAAAAGCGCCGGCGTGGACAGGGTTGTTGTTACCGGAAACGGCAGCAATAATCCTGTGGGAAAGCAGATACTGGACGTAATAAGCGGTATGTACGGGATTGGCTTTGAGTATCCCCCGGATGCGGAATACACCACCGCAGCGGGGGCGGCCCTGAGCTGGCAGGCGTGAATTTATAGGGAACGCACAGCAATTCTCAGTTTACGTCTTTTTTTGGATTTGGAATTTTGAATTCGGAATTGCTGGTAAAATTGCTGCGTTCCTATACTTTTCCTTTGAGAAACGCAAGACTCATGGCGAGGCTTTCAAAGGGATCAATTAAAAAATTGGCGTCCTGTTCGATTACCGCGTAGGGAATGTTTTGGGCCTTGCAGAGGGGGATAATCTCGTCCCAGTCGATGTTGCCCTGCCCAATCTCCGCAAACTGCCGGACCTGGTCCACGACCCGGAAATCTTTGAAATGAATGGTCTTGATCCGGCCCTGGAATTTTTTGATATAGGCGGCGGGATTGGCTCCCCCGGCCTGTACCCAAAAGGTGTCCAGGATAAAATCCAGGCCGGGACATTCGGCGGCAAGGCGGTCCAGGGTGGTAACGCCGTTCCACTTTTGAAATTCCAGGTCGTGGTTGTGGTAGCCGAAGCCAAGCCCGGCGTCCCGTACCTGGGCAATGATGCTGTTGGTCTTTTTGATGAACCGGGTCCAGCCTTCGCCGGTGTTGGGGAACACGTCGGAGGGGCGCATGCCCAGGCCAATCTGCGAACAGCCCAGCTTTTTATGCTCCGCAATTACTGTTTTAAGCTCCCCGCTGTCCGCAAGGCGGGGCCAGGGCACATGGGTTACACAGACATCCAGGTTAAGCTCCTGTACCCATCCCGCCAGGAGATCGATATTGCAGGGGCCGAAGCCTGATATCTGAATAACATTAAACCCCATAGCCTTGATTCTGCGCAGGGTGGCTTCGATATCTTCCGGGGTTTTGGTGTATTCCCGCACATTGTAAAGTTGGGCTCCTAGTTTCATGGCCGCTCCTTTTGTTTCTTGCCCTACCGGGCATTTCTTATTATTGTATCGAATATATGAACATAGAGCAAGAAAAACTACGGCTCCACTTTGGCGCGATTGACCGCTCGGACCGGCTAACGCTGGCCTCCACGTTTGACTTTTTCCAGGAGGCCGCCATCAACCATGCGGAGGCGCTGGGGGTTGGCAGGGAGGCTCTGGTCAAGTCCGGCCAGATTTGGGTACTGTCCCGGCTTTCGGTTGTCTGGGAGCGGCGTCCCCTGTGGCGGGAGGAAATTACGGTCCGCAGTTGGCCCCGGGGCTGGGAAAAACTTTTTGCCCTGCGGGATTACGATATCCGGGACCGGGACGGCGGCGCCGCGGTCCGGGGGCGGAGCTGCTGGATTATTCTGGATATGGAAAAACGCCGCCCCCTGCGGCCCCAGCCGGTGATGGAAAACCTGCCCCTGAACGAGGGGGTGGACGCCATGACCGGGATCCCCGCGTCCCTGGAAAGCCGGGAGGGTCTGTGCCGCCGGGGGGAACGGAGGGCGCTGTATTCCGATGTTGATTACAACGGCCATGTAAACAACGCCCGGTATATCCAGTGGATTCAGGACCTTATGGACAGCGCCCTGCTTGAGCAGTGCGGGCAGGCCCGGCTGGATATTAACTACCTGGGGGAGGTAAAGCCCGGCGAAACAGTAGAACTATGGGCCGCCGAATTCCCCGCGGAAGGCTGGGAGTGGGCCGCCGCCTTTGAGGGCAGGAGACGGCCGGAAAATTCCGGCGGCAAAGACGCTGCGGGGGGCTTCCTGACCGGCGCCCCGGCGTCCGGTGTTCCCGGTTTGGACACCCCGGAAAACGGAGCGGCCTGCAGTACGCCGGTCTTCCGCTGTGAGCTGCGGATAACCAGGGGCCCTGCCGTAAAAGTATAGCCCTTTTTTGAACTTGTTTGAGGCTGTCCGAAAAATACCCGGAATGGCGTTTTACTGCATCCATTCCCACCCCTTTGTCCGAATGTGCTGCTCAATAACTTTTGGCTGCCGGATAACTCTATTTTTTCGGCCATCGCGTCCCCGCCCCGCCGGGACTTTCATCGAATTTAATTACGTATTCGTAGTTCAATTTGCGTTCGTAGTCCATTTCCACCAGATCTGTCGGCTTTATTTGTTCGTCCTGTTTTTCAAAATATTCCAGTCCTGCGAATTTTAGCATTTTGTATACAAACTGCGAACAGAACATGATATTTTTTTTGAACGAGAATTTGAACACCACGCCCAGCATGTTGTAGGCGTTCCCCTGCTCGTTAATTTCCCTGATTTTTTCGATGATCAGTTTCTTTTTTTCGCGGGATGCGGGCAGGCTGTAAACAATTATTGATGAATTCCGTTTTTTGTTGAAGTACGTCAGCATTTCCATGTTCAGGCCGGGGGGATACACTCTTTCCCCGCCGTTGTAGCTTACAATTGTTTTCAAATCCCTGTCGAAGGACAGGGAGGCATGGTTGTAGTGCTTCCTGGTAAACACTGAAATTATCTCACTGGCGGGGCTTCCGGTATTTGAAATAACGATATACATATTCGGATCGTCCAGGGTTTGGTATGCCAGTTCAAAATATTCGTCCGTAAGGCTCCCCTTGTTTATGTAGCGGAACGAATTGTGCCGGGGCAGGTCTTTTAGAAATTCGTTGATATTGCCTTTTGAAAGATTTTTTTGTCCCTTTTCTATTATTTGTTTAACATTATTGATGTTTTCAACCAGTTCGTTAAAGGTAAATACGGTAAGGTCCTGGATTGAAGGCAGGTAAGATTTAATGTTGTGGCTTTCCAAAACCATCCTGCTGATAAAAACGGGCATCAGCGCGAGTATTGATCCTGTTGCCCTGCCGATTATGGAAATAAAAGAATTGGCGTTTCCGGGGAAGGTGATTGTTGCATTATAGACCAGCTGGAATATCATGATCATCAGGTACAGCGCCGTTAAAAATAATTTATTTTTTCTGCTGTATTTTGATATAAACGTATGGATTACCACGGCGACAAACACGAATACGTAGGTTAAGGAAAAGAGCGTAAAATTATTTGAGAAAAAGAGGATGGATAATAAGATTCCAAAGGCAACCCGTACAAACGTTGTGTCCATGATGCTCCCGACAGTAATATTGCAGTGGTATTTTTTGTTTTGTCAATCCGGGGAGCTGGGGATCAGCAATTCTCATGTTAACCATTCAAAAACGAAAAGGCGCCGGCCGCATCTCCTTGGGGTCCTGTCAAGGGGAAAAACAGGGGCCCCGTCCCCCCGTTTTTCCCCCTTTTCGCTTTAGCGAAACCGGACCCCGCCCGGCTTTTGCGGGGCGCCTTTTCGCCCTTTCACAAACTGAGAATTGCTGGCTGGGGAGAGTCCCGCGCAAGGGATAGAAGCGGAAATACCGGAACAAAAAGGGCGCTGCCGGCCGGCGCCCTTTTTGTGAGGAATTGGAGCGGATAGCCCGGTCCGGCGCCTGCGCCGGATGCGCCCATTGCCTTATGGCGATGCCGTACAACCGCTTCCTTACAGCACAGGCCCGAATGGGCGCCCATCGCCTTACAGGGCTTTATATCGAGATTTTACGGTTTCTGGCGTCAACGTCCCAGTAGTTGACCATGCGGCCTTCCCGGACCACGTAGATTCCGGGGTAGAGGGCGGTGCTGGGGCAGATGTGGGTGGGGATGACGTGGAGGATGGTCCCGACGGGGGGACAGGGGCCGGTCATGCGGAAGACCCAGTGTTCTTCGCTGTGGGTTTCACTGTGGGCCTGGGGCAGTTCCGGGATGATTCCCCGTTTTCCTTCCTGATCGGAGGCGATGGCTTTGTAGCCCAGGTCCAGGGTAAAAAGGTCTTCCCGGGGGCGGCTTATTACCCTGGTCAGGATTGCTGCGGCGGGGCAGAAGGCCAGGTCCGGGTATTTGGTCTGATAGCCGTAGTCCTGGACAAAAAGGGTGCCGGGCGAAAGGAAGGCCGCCGGGTTTTCGGCGTGGAAGGGGAAGGTCGGGGTGCCCCCCATGACAAGGACGGGGAGTTTTTGGCCTTCCGCTTCCAGGGCTTCCCGGACTGCCCGGAGCTTCCCGGTTTCTTCCGCCACGGCCTTTTCCCGTTCCGCGGGGTCCTTGATGCCCAGGTTGCCGTCGTAGCAGTGGAAGCCCATAAGTTTGAGGCCGGGGATTTTGTCCGCATGCAGGCAAAATTCTTTAAGCCGGTCCAGGGCGACCCCGGTGCGGTTCATGCAGGGGTTTACATCCGCCAGGAAAGGCAGGCCGGCGGTTTCCCCGGCCTCTCCCAGCAGCCGGAGCTGGGCCAGATCGTCGCCAATGGCCCAGAAATGGGTATTCCGGTACCGCTGCCGGAGTTTAACAAAACGGCCGATGGCAGGCCCCACCAGCGGGTAGGAGAGGAGGACATGCTCCGCGCCGCAGCGGGCGCACATCTCGGCCTCGGCGAGGGTGGCGCATTTGAAGCGCCGGATTCCCCGGGCCTGGAGCAACCGGACCAGCGCGGCGTTCTTAAAGGTCTTTACATGGGGCCACAGGCGATCCGGTCCCCCGGCTATGTCCAGGGTCTTTTGAATGTTCACCTCGATAATATCTTCGTGGTAAACCAAGGCCGGAGAATCCAGCTCTTCTTCCCCGGCAAAATGGTAATCCTGCATTGTGTCCCCCCGCGGCTCCTTGCAAAGCCGCTGACGTTAGGCCTCCAGTTCGACCAAAAGTTCGATTTCTACGGGGATGTTACCGGGCAGCGCGTTCATCCCCACGGCGGAACGGGCGCAACGGCCCCGCTCCTCCCCAAAAATGTCTATCAAAAGCTGGCTTCCCCCGTTGGCCACCTGGGGCTGGGCGTAAAAAGTATCGGTCCCGGCCACGAAGCAGAGCATCTTGACGATCCGTTTTACCCGGTTAAGGTCCCCGGCCTTGGCCTTGAGATTGGCCAGGAGGTTAAGGATACAGTACCGGGCGGCTTCCTGGCCCTGCTCAATGCCGAATTCGGCCCCCAGTTTGCCGGTAAACCGCTGTTCGCCGTTAAAAGCGGGGCCGCAGCCCGAAAGATAGTAAAGATTCCCCGCGAATTCCTTGACCGGCTCGTAGATTCCGCCCCTGGCGGGGGGTTCCGGCATGCTAAGACCGTATTGTTCCAGGGCTTTTTCCAGATTTATCATGCGTTCCACCTAAAAAAATTTTAGTTTGCACTGTAAGAATATAACGCCTTCAACATTTTGTAAATGACGGGGAATTCCCCATCAGCAATTCTCATTTTACTCATTCCAAAACGAAAAGGCGCCGGGGGTTTTGGCTGAAATTGACCCGTAACATACAGCGGGGCAGGGATAGCTCCCGGAAAAGCCTTGTAGAGCCCACCTGCGCTATCTTACGATACGCTCCGGTGGGGAATTCCAAATGTTTTTCCGGGAGCTATCCCTGCCCCGCTGTAAAATCTGGGTTAATTTTTCCAGCCGGCAGGCCCCCCTGTGATTTTTTACGTTTCTTTTCGGATTTGGAATTTTGAATTCGGAATTGCTGTTTGGGAAAGGCTCAATGTTGTGAAATAAAATTAGCTGGTATAGGATGGGCTCATGAAGTCGATTCATGAGCAGCAGGAACTGTTTGACAAGGTGATGACCCTGTTGGAGCGTCATTTGGGGCCTAAATGTGAAGTCGTACTCCACGATTTGACGAGGGACTACGGCAGTACCATTGTGGATATACGGAACGGCCATATCACAAACCGCAGAACCGGCGATTCCGGGAGCAATCTGGGCCTGGAAGTGCTGCGGGGCACCCTGCAGGACGGGGATCAGTTCAACTATATCACCTATACCCGCGATAACAAGGTACTCCGCTCCTCATCGATCTACATTCACGGGGAAGAAGGCAGGGTTATCGGGGCTATATGCCTTAATCTGGACATAACCCAGAGCCTTTTATGTGAAGAATTTCTCCACCAGTTTAACCAGTTCCCCCTGGAAAACATCAAAAAAGAAGCTGAGGACAGCCGGGGGGACAGGGCCGATCCCTGCCGTTCCGGCGATTCTTCCCGGACTTCGGACCAGGATCCGGGCGAAGCCCCGGTCAAGGAAATTTTTGTCAACTCTGTCCGGGAACTGCTGGATTATCTTATCGGCGAGGCATTGGCCCAGGCCGGTAAGACCGTTTCCCAGATGCGGCTGGCCGACAAGCTCCAGTTTGTGCGGTTCCTGGATCAAAAAGGGGCTTTTTTGATTACCCATTCCGGGGACGTGGTCTGTGAGTTCCTGAACATCAGCAAGTACAGCCTCTACCGCTACCTGGAGATTGTCCGGGGCAAGGAACAAACGTAAACACCGCGGGTTGCGTGAAGGGCACTAAACTTGACCCACAATTTAACCCGGTCAAATGCACTGTGGAGCAAATGTAACACCTTGTACATATCTCTTCCCCAGAATAAAAGCTAAATTTGACCCATGTCGTGTATCCGGGGCCGGGAAAAAGGCCGGAAAAACATATGGAATTCCCCGCCGTAGCGTATAAAAATAGCGGAGGCGGATTCTACATGCGTTTTT
>JAIRXT010000033.1 GCA_031268125.1 Treponema sp.
TTGCGCGGTGTTTTTGCCCCCGGCAGGACCCCAAGGAGATGTTATCAGCGCCTTTTCGGATTTGGAATTTTGAATTCGGAATTGCCGGCGCCTGTACAGCGATTCCAAATTCAAAAAAAATAACCGTTCAACCTAAAAATGGTCAAAGGTACGGGCTCGTTATGCAGTATAAAACCGTACCGGCAGCCGTTTGACCATTTTTTACCTTGAAAACCCCTTGGCTTAAGTTAATTCACGTATGGGAAAATCGAGAAAAGAGAGTCGAAACTAGCACAGCGTGGTGTCGGTGGTAAGAATCTGGGGTGGGGTCCCCGGATTTTACCAGCCGACAGGACCCCCAATGAATTTTTTACGTCTCTTTTCGGATTTTGAATTCGGAATTGCCAAAAAAAAATCCCTTGCCCTGTTGCTTTTTTTATATGCGATCGGTAATGTGTTGTTACCGACCGGTCGTTAACTTGCGATCGAAGCGGATACACTTTTGGAAGAAGGGTTTGGACGGCGGGGCATGACGAAGCAGGACATTATCCAGGCGGCTTTTAGGGCCTGGGGCCGCAGTTTTTACACGATCACCAGCCTTGGGGAGGTTGCCAAGGAACTGGGAGTGAGCAAACCCGCTCTATACCGTCATTTTTGCAGCAAACAGGCGCTGCTGGATGCCATGTACGATAGTTTCATGGACGATTATGCCTCCCGGATCCGGGACGACTACAAAATGGCCGCGGAAGCGGCGGAGTACCAGGAAGTCCTGTTTGCGGTAATCCGGGCTATTGTAAGGTATTTTGCCCGGAATGCCGATGCCTTTGTTTTTTCCCTGGTCCATGTGTACGGGGTACAGCGGAGGGAGAAAACGGGGGAGCTTCTGATCCGCCGGGGGGTGGATATGGGTATCCTTGACCGGTTTTTCCGGGATGCTCCCTCCCAGGCAATTATGTCTACCTTTGCCTTTTCTATGGCCTATTTTCACCGGCTGGGGATGAACGGCGAAGCGGCCGCTGCCCGGGAGCCTTCTGAACAGGAAATTAACCGGGAAATTTCCCTGGTTTGTTGTATCGTTTCTAACGGGATAGGGTTTCAAAAAGAGGAGATAGAGCTTTTGAATTATGAGGCGCTGGAAAGCCAGGTTTCCCTGACCAGCGTTCCGGAAGAAAATAAGCTGCTTCACGCCGTGGCGGAGGCGGTAGCCGGGGCCGGCCCCTGGGATGTTTCTATGGGGATGGTGTCCCGTGTTTCCGGGCTTTCCAAGAGCGGCCTTTATGCCCACTTCAAAAACAAGCGGGACATGCTGATTCAGCTTTTTGTTACCGAATTTGACCGGATTATCAACTATGCGGAACACAGCATGCAGGTCTCCGCAGTAACTGCGGAGCGGCTTTACCTGGCAATTTTTGCCATTTGCGATTACCTGCGTTCCCGGCCGGACATTCTTATTGCCCTGGACTGGCTGCGGGTCCGGCGCATCGGCCCCCTGGACCCCGCCGATAAGATGGTCCCCTTCCGCCTGTACCGGATTTTTGAGGATATTAAGCCCTCCCCGGAACTGCGGGGGTACTTGCAGGGTGAGGATTGGATCCCTGCATGGATTCTGTCTCTGCTGGTAAGTTCCCTGGTCCACGGCGGCCGGCGGGGGGGGGGGCAGTTCTCCCAATGGTTTAAGATACCCAAGGACCAGCGGGGGCGGCTTTTTCGAGAAGATTTTTCCCGGATACCCAATGAGGTCTTTCGGGTTTTGTACCGGTTTATTACCCGGGGCATACAGGAATTTACCCCGCAAGGGTGAATGCCAAAATAACATTTTGGCAAAGGGTCGCGCGGGAATAGCGGACCCTCATATTAGGTACCGGTTCGGATTATTCGGCTATGGCGTTTACCGGATTCGGCGGAAGGAGTAGTTATGAACAAAAATGGATGGCCGGCCCCATTCCGGGCCGCGGGGTTGTCAAACGGGCTGCGTCCCGGGCTTCTGGCGGTGATGCTGGCGCTGGCCGGTTTCCTGGGGGCCCAAACGGGGGAAGGCGCCGGGCCGGAAGGCGCGATGCGCCTTACCGTGGAAGAAGCGGTGGAACTGGCGCTGGAAAGTAATCTGTCCCTCCAGGCCGGGGCCATTACCCTGGACACCAAGAAGCGGGCCAACGACCTGGTGTGGAACCAGTTCCTGCCGGACCTGGCGCTGCGGGGGACTCTGGCGCATCAAAATAAGGCGACCTCCCAGAATGTTCCTGTGGGACTGGATCCGTTGACAAGTTCTTTTCTTTACAGAACGGTAGAAGTCCCCCAGTGGCATGTGAACGGGAGTTTTTCCGCCGCCCTTAACCTAAGCGCCGCCATGTTTGCGGGGATTCAGGCAATTAAGGCGGATTACCAGGCGGGGCTGGTAACTTATGAAAAGGCCAGCCTCCAGGTGGAACGGGATCTGCGGAAGGACTATAACTCTATGCTCCTGTTGAGCGAGAACATTGCCCTGCTCCGGGAGAGTTACGATGCGGCGGACCGGCAGGTGGCTATGGCCCAGGCCAATTACCGGGCCGGTCTTGCGCCGGAGCTGACCCTGCTCCAGGCCCAGGTTTCCCGGGACAACATGAAGCCCAATATCGACCAGGCGGAAAACGGCCTGGCCCTGTCCCAAGCCAAGTTTGCCATGACCCTGGGGTTGCCCTACGAAACCCGGTTTGAACTGGTTTCCGCGGAAAAAGAGGAGGGGACCGGCTTTGTTTCCCTGGACCTGGCGGAAATTATCCGGGAGGCGGCACGGAACAAGCCGGATATCCGGGAATTACAGCGCCAGCTTGTGGCCCTGGAAAAGAGCCGCAAAGCCCAGGAGCTCCAGGCCCATACTCCCTACCTTAGGTTCGACTGGAGTCTTAACCC
>JAIRXT010000089.1 GCA_031268125.1 Treponema sp.
AACTGGGCATATCCCTGAAATGGGGGAGCAAAACGTAGTCGGCCCCCTTGTCCAGGCAGTCCTGCACCGCGCCGTGGGCAATCTCCGCGGGGAAACAGTAGGTGGACTCCGCCCGGGCAACCCCCGCGTGGGCCACCTCGGTGGAGAGGAAGGTCCTAATCCCCAGTTCGTGGAAGAACCAGGAGTACAGGGGGTACAGGGTATGGACCGAAAAGGCCCGGGGTATGGCTACCACAAAACTTCGTTTTGTGGTTACGCCTGCAGGCGTTACGGATTCGGCGGACGCGGCAGGCTCCACCGGGGCCGCAAATTCCTCAAAGAGCATCTTCTGCCGCTTTTCCACATAGTCAAAGACCGGCACGTCCCGCAGTTGTTTGCGCATGTTGGTGTACTTGTTGCAGCGGCCGCCGAACATGTACTTATGGCCGTTTACGTTGAGTACTTGGATGGGGCAGCGGTTTTCACAGGATCCGCAGGTAAAGACCCGCTCGTAGCCGATCTCCCGGCCGATAAGCTCGTCCATATCCACGGTCTGCTCAGCGAGAAGCCCGTCGGCCTGCTTCCGCTTTGCCAGCAGGGCAACCCCGAAGCAGCCCATCAGCTCCGGCGAGGGGGGCACCAGGATCTCCTTATTCAGCAGCATGGCAAAGGCCAGGGGAATGGCGGGATTTTTCGCCACCCCCCCCTGTAAAAACACCTTTCCCCCGATGGTACGGTTCCCCACCACCCGGTTCAGGTAGTTGGACACGATGGAACAGGCGATCCCCGCGGTGATATTCTCCCGGCTGGCCCCCTGCTGCACCGCCTTGCGGATGTCGGAGTTGATAAACGCGGAGCAGTGCTCCCCGAATTTACAGGGGGCGTCCGCCTGCAGGGCGATGGGGCCTATGTCTTTGGCGCTGTGGATGGAAAGATCCCCGGAGGCGGATTCCTCCAGGAAGGAACCGGTCCCCGCGGAACAGGCTTCGTTCATGGCGTAGTCTATGGGCACCCCGTTCTTTAACAGCACGTACTTGGCATCCTGGCCGCCGATCTCGAAGATCGTTTCCACGGCGGGGTCAAAGTAGGTGGTCCCCACGGAGTGGGCGATAATCTCGTTGTAGACCCCGGGGGTTTCCAAAAAGACCCCCAGGATCTCCCGGCTGGAACCGGTGGTGGAAACCAGGCGGATATTGATTTTCCGGTCCCCCGTGTCGGCGATTACCTTTTCCCGGATAATCGAAAGGCACTCCTTGAGCGCTTTTACCGGGTCCCCGTGGGTACGGCCGTAGTGGCTGGCCGCAATCTCGTCGGTTTCCATGTCCACCAGGCAGGCCTTGGTGGTGGTGGAACCGCCGTCCACCCCCAGGATATAGGCCCGGTCCGCCCGGACCTTGCCTTCGGCTGCTCCGGCGGACTTCTCAAAGCTCCGAACCTTGCCGGCCCAGTCTCGCAGGGCCCCCAGGGTCCCAAAGCGGATCTCGTTAGGCTTAAGCAGCCGGTCCGCCGCCGGCAGGGGGCTCCCGCTCTGGGGGGCCAGCACCGCCGCCCCCAGGGCCTCAAAAACCGGGGCGCATTCGGGGATGACAAATTCGATCTGGGGGGCCTTCTCCCGGATAAAGCGGATAATATGCCGGTTCAGCGTGATTCCCCCGGTCAGCACCACCCGGCCGGAATTAACCTTGGCCCGTTTAAGAAAGTCGATAACCTTAACCGCCATCACGTCGGAAAGGGAAAGGACAATGTCGTTCTTGGTGGCCTCCCGCTTGTTCAGCCGGTGGGTACAGTCGCTTTTCATGAACACCGAACAGCGGGTGGACAGGGGGTAGACCTTGGCATCGTCGGGGACCTTACCGATGTCTTCCAGGGTCATGTCCATCCGGGCAAGCTGCTGCTTTAAGAATTCCCCCGTACCGCTGGCGCACTTGTTCCCGGAAAAGTTGTTGATAATCTTGCCGGAGCCGTCCAGGGAGTAGACCACCAGGTCTTCCCCCCCCATGCTGACTACCGCGCCGGCCTTAAGGTCCAAAAACCGGAGCGCCGCCTCCACGCAGAGGGGTTCCAGGGTCCCGGAGGCATCGAACATAAAGCGCCCCTCGTTCCCGGTAACCAGCGTAGGGGTCCCTGGAGGAATCTTCCCCTGGTCCAGCAGACTGTGTACCGCCGTGGCAAAATCCCCCTCATGGGGCACGGAGGCGTTCCAAACCAGCTTCCCATCGTCAACAAACGCCATCTTCAGGCTTGTGGACCCGATATTTATTCCTAATGACCGCATACTACCCCTCTTCAACGGCGAGCGCCCGGAGCCGCCGTATATTCGAGCCTCCGGGCGATACCCTTGTTTTAAAAAACCGGCCTACCGCGCATCAAACACATTGTAAAACCGGTTTAATCGCTCTATAGTATACAAAAATAATAAAGTATTCCAGCCGACATTCTTGCGGCACAGCAATTCCGAATTCAAAATTCCAAATCCGAAAAGAACCGTAAAAAATTCATCAGGGGTCCTGCCGGCTGGAAAAATCCGGGGCCCCCACCCCAGATTCTTTCCACCGCCACCCCATCTGCTTGTTTCGGCGCTCTTTTCGCCATTATCCCTATCGTGAATTACCTTAAGCCAAGGGGTTTTCGAGGTAAAAAAATGGTCAAATGTGAAAGATAACAGCGGTAATACCCGTGGAACGACACCATTTGACCATTTTTCGGTTGAACTTTCTCATTTTTTTAAAATGAGCATTGCGCGCCGTTTGAGCGGGTTACCGCAGCCGGCGGCATTCCAGGTAGAAGCGTTTTTCCGTGCTTTCCCCCATAGAAAAGCTCTTACGGGGCAGGGGGCCGGAACGGGCCACGGTTTCAAAGAGACCTTCCTTGCGAAGGGGAGGCAGGAGGATGCCCACGGCGGAAGACGGGCCCTCCCGGTCCGCCCCGGCCAAACGGAGCAGGTCCTCCGTGCCGTGGATATAATCAATTGAAGGCCCGGCGCCGCGGGTAAAATCGTCCAGCAGGGGCTGCAAAGCCGCCGTGGCAAGGCCGGGGGCGCTGGTTTCGACCAGGAAACGGCGGGAACCGGACACCAGGCCCAGACGGGTTCCGGGGGCGTCCCGGTCCTCCACCATGCGTCGGAGCAGGCCCCCATCCGGGGCCCCGGATAGGGAGGATACCGCAAAGCCCGGCAGGGGGGCCAGCGCCTTAAGCAGCGCATCAATGCCGGTGTTAAAGACAATCCGGTGGATGGGCTCAAAGCTGACGGCCGGATCGTAAAGATTCTCAATTTCCACCAGGGCAAAGCGGCGGGGATTGTCCGCAAGGCCCGGTTTCCCCCGGTGGGCGGCCTTGTATTCTTCCCAGACCCCCTTGGCGGCGGCCAGGGAGTGGTTGCCGTCCCCCGCGGCGTACAGGAAGGGGGCGGAGACCGCCTCCAACTGCCCGGCAATAAAGGCCCAATGCTCCTCCCGGTCCAGGGCCCAGCCGCTGACGGAGCCGGAGTTCATCATCAAATTTGCCCGGTAGGCCGGTTCGGCGGAGCCCAGCAGGCCCGCCAGGCCCGGCAGCAGGGTGTTCTGCCTGTCGTTGATCAGCAGCAGGATATGGGGGCACTCCAGCGGGGCGTCCCGGCGGATGTCCATCCGGGGGGGAAGCCGCTCCGGCACGGTGCCTTCGGTCGCCCGGATCAGGGTCCGGGACCGGAGCCCCCAGTCGTAACGGTCCAGGTCCGCCGCTATGACCAGGCCGCGCCGCCGGCGGCGGCAGGGGGTATCCCTCTCGACATACATACAGCCGGTAAAGGGCGGGGCGAACACATCCCCCTCCAGGTAAGAGGTCATGGCCCGGTGTACGGCCCCTTCCCGCTCCGCCGGGGGACCGGCCTCCAGATAGGCTTCGGGGTAGATCATATTAAGGGTGGAAGGCTTATCCCCCACAATCTGCCGTACCCGCTCCCAGTAAGGCCGGTCCTGGGTAAACTGATCGCAGGCAATGACCGCCCAGGCGGAAAGATCGACAGGCTGCCGGGGCAGGAGTATCTGCGGAACCTTGAGCCCCAGGGCAAGGAGCCGGGCATGAATATTATCCACAGGCTCACTATATCCCGGAGACCGGGAGAAATGCTACAATGGATTTTTAAGGGGATTGACGACATGGAATATGTGCAATTCGGGAAAACCGGCGCCACCGTAAGCCGCCTGGGGTTTGGCGGAGCGGCGCTGGGGATAAAAAACTATATCCGCCCCTACGATCCCGCCGCGGAGGAATCGCAGGAATCGGCGCATAAGGCGCTGGAAACCGCCCTGGAACTGGGGATTACTTTTTTCGATACTTCCCCGGTCTACGGAGACGGGGCCTCCGAGACGATCTTTGGCGATGTGCTGGGGGGCCTGGAGCAGGGGAGGATATTCCTTGCCACCAAATGCGTGCCCACCGATTATGACGGCGTAATGCGATCCGTAGAGGGGAGCTTAAAGCGGCTGCGCCGGGATTACGTGGACCTGCTGCAGATCCACGGCGGCACCTATACCGACGAGCGGGTACAGAAAATCCTGGCCCCCCAGGGCATGATGGATGCCATGAAAAAGCTGCAGGCCGACGGGGTCGTCCGTTTTACCGGCTTTACCAGCGAGGACAACAACCGGGCCGTTTTTAATCTTCTTGAATGCGGCCGCTTTGACACGGTACAGCTTTGCTACAACTTCATCTTCCAGCACCCTTATGAATCTACCCGTCCCTTCGGCAGCCTGCTGGCGGCGGAGCGGCGGGGTTTGGGTATCGCCGCGATGAGGGCCGCCACCTCCGGGACTTTCCAGCGCTGGATGAAGATGATCCGCCCGGACGATAATTTTGATTACGGTTCCGCGCTGATCCAGTTTGTCTTCAGCAATCCGCTGGTGGATGTAGTACTGGCGGGTATGCGCAGTCCCGGCCGGGTCCGGCAAAACGCGGCTGTCGCCAGCGACCTGGCCGGCCGCATCGATCTGCGGGCCCTCCACCGGCGGACGGCGGGCTAAGGGCAGGAACGGGAAAGACCGCAAAGACTGGTTTACATTAAAATCGAATTCGGAATTGCCGTCTGCCCTACCCCCTTGTCCAACCAAAAAATGGCTAAATTGCTTCTGTAACTATGGTATTGAACAAAAATGCCCTGCAATTTAGGCATTTTTTACCTTAATTTAACCCCCTCTTAAGCAATGTTAGTTTTTTTAGGGGGAGAAAAGACGCCCGAAGAATGTAACCGGGGGTGGCGGTGGAAAGAATCTGGGGTGGGGGCCCTGGCTTTGTCCAGCCGGCAGGACCCCCGGTGATTTTATAGGCGTCTTTTCCACCGAAAATTGAGCTTGTAAAAGTAACATTGCCGGCGCGCCGCGCTATTCCTCCACGTCCCGCAGACGGGCAACCCAGTTGGGAAAACTCCTCCGAAAAACCGCATCCAAACGGCCCAGGTCCTTACCGCGCAGAGCTTCCAGAATCTCACGGTGATCCCGTGCGGCAGTGGCAATACACAAAGGGGCAAGACGATCTTCAAGAACATCAAAAAGCAGCCTTAGGGAAACCTCCCCAATCTTGATAACATAGGGATTGTGGGTACAGTACAGGACGCTGCGGTGAAAATTCAGCTCATCCTGGGTCAGCGCCAGGGCGCCCGGGGACTGCTCCGTTACCTTCGCCTCCTGAAACCGCACCACCTCCTCCACCTTTTCCAGATCTTCCGCCGTTGCCTCCCTCATCGCCAGTTGGGTATAGGCAGTCTCAAACATCTCCCGGAACTGAACCAGATGCCCCGCAGTCCGGGGCAGCAGCATAAGCTGAATTTCAAAGGCATTGGCCGCCCCGTCATGACAGGCATCGCAGATAAAAGTCCCCTCCCCCTGCCGGGATTCAACGGCCCCCATGCTTTCCAGCATCTTAATCGCCTCCCGGACAGAAGAAATCCCCACCCCCAGCTTGCCCGCAAGCTCCCCCGCGCCGGGAAGCCGGTCTCCGGGAGTCAGCTCCCCCCGCATAATGGATTCCTTAATCTGAATCAACACCAGGTCGGTTACTTTTTCCTTTTTTCGGATAGACGTTAAATTCATGTGCGGCGGCATAGCAAACCTCCCTAAAATGACCCGGTTGACGCCCCAGCGGGCAAGTCTCATGATATCTGATATTCAACAATCATACACCCCTTTCATATGAAAAACAAGAGGAAGGCGGGGCTAATTTGACCCAAATTGTACACTTGTACCTATCTCTTCCCCACAATAAAGCTAAATTTGACCCGTATCGTGTACCCGGGGCCGGGGAAGGGCCAGGAAAACATGGCGCCGCAGGCGCCCTGGAATTCCCCGCCCTGCAAAAGCCGGGTAGAGAAGGCTTCCGGGAAAATATAATTGCCCGCTGTCGTGTATCCGGGGCAGGGAAAGAGTCCAGGAAAACATATGGAATTCTCTGCCGGAGCGTATCGGATGCTTTGACGCTGATGCGTCAAAGCCTTTCGATAGCGGAGGCAGATTCTACATGCGTTTTCCTGGCAATTTCCCTGCCCCGGATGGACCGCTGCGGGGCAGGGTAGCGAAGGCGGGCTCTACAAGCGATTCCCCGGAAGCCGCCTCTACCCGGCGCTTTAGCCGGAGCGTTTAGCGGACTAACCCCCGCTTGACGACAAATACACGACGAGGTTGTAAAACCCGTGGGCCAGGGCGATACCGTGGAGGCTGTGAAAGCGGATATAGATAAGCGCCAGAATCACCGCCGCCAGCACGGAATTCATGGTTCCCCAGGGGCCTTCGTATACGTGGCAGAAGCTGAACAGGACGACGGAGATCAGCAAAAAAGCCCGGGGGCCCAAGCCGAGTTCCCCGGTTTTTTCCTCCAGATAGTACCGGAAGTACCCTTCCTCAAGATAACCGGTGCTGACACATGAAAAAACAAGCGCCGCAAGGCCGGTAATGTTTCCGGGGCCTTCAA
>JAIRXT010000105.1 GCA_031268125.1 Treponema sp.
CGGGCCATAAACACGTCGGGCCCGGAGCCGCCGTTCAGGGCCGCCGCCAGGATGGTGTTGTACTCTGTGTTCCGGTGGCCGGTGTAGACTACGCTGATATCGGGATTCTGGGCCTCGAATATCTTGAACAGCCCCTCGTAGGCCGCCACATCCTCGGTCCGCCAGGACCAGAAGTTGAGTACCGTCTTTGATCCGGCGGACGATCCGCCCTGCTGTCTGCCGCCTCCGGCAAAAACCGAAGCCCCAATACCGATCAGGCACAGGAATAAAACCGCAGCTTTCTTTAACATTTTTTCCTCCTAAAAATTAATTTACCTTCCGGTAAAATTTTGCCTTACCTAAATCCGGCGGGCCGCCGAATACAATCCTCCGGCGGACAAACCGGTTTCTCCGTAAAACCGGTATCCCTTCACTTTCTCAATCCAGCCCTCCTCTCCCTTCCGTAAATATTCCCGCAGTTCAGCGGACGCGGGGCCCTTCCCCCAAAGGTAATCCAGAAGCACCGGATCCCCGGTCAATAATTCAATGGCGGTTTTAACGTTTCCGGCTTCATAAGACCTCGGCCGGAAGGAAAACTCTTCACAGTGTTCCGCCATAAACCGGATGATCCTCATGGCGTGAAAAAGGGCGTGATAGGGCTTTTCGGGATTCGGAACCCCGGCGCCGCGGGATCCTGCTTCCCGCAATATAAGCTGGAACCCAAAACAGCTCTGATCCTGATACTTGTGAAAGACCGGGATAAACCGGTGCCACCGCAGGAATACCCCCGGATCGGAGAGGGGATGATCCGCCCCGTTCCAGCCGGAAAATCGGGCCTTCCGGTTATAGCCCGTAAGGCTTTCCATCCAGGGGGCGCCGAAAACCTCAAAGGGCCTGGTGGTTCCCCGGCCTTCACTGACATTGGTCCCTTCCCACAGGCACTGGCCGGAATAAAAACCGGCGGTAAAAAATCCGGGAATATTCGGCGAGGGAGCGATGGTCCAGGGGAAGAGCCGGGGTTCGGCGGCGGCCTGCCAGGATACGACATGCAAGGGAAAATCCGCCCCCGTTTCGGCATAAAAATAAGCGGCCAGTTCCCCTATGGTAAGGCCGTACCGGTGGGGAATTCCCTCAATGCCGACAAAGGAAGCGTACCCCTCTTTTAATGGTGTTCCTTCAACCGAAGGCCCCGCGGGATTTTCCCGGTCCAGAAGCCAGACCGGCAGGGAAATGTTGTGTTTTTTGAGGGTGATAAAAACATTCCTCAGCGTTGAAAGAAAAGTATAGTACCGGACCCCCACATCCTGAAGCTCTATGACCAGAGCGTCCAGGCCGGCCAGCTTTTCCGGAGCTGCGGTCAACGAAGATTCCGCTGAACCGTAGAGGGAAACAAATTCACAGTCATGAAGGCCCAGTTCCGCGTAGAGGCCCGCCCCCTCAAGCTTAACCTGATCCTGGAGTTCTCCAAACAGCCCGTGTTCGGGGAGGAACACCCGCTTCAGGTTTCCCCGCCGGTAAAGAGTTTCAAAAAGATATTCCCCCGTCTCCCGGTGCCAGGCGGCCTGGTTGCATAAAAGCCCCAGCCGCCCGTCCCGCAGGACCGGATCGGGATCGTCCCAAAAAGGCACGGCGCTGAAAAAAACCATTCACCTGTCCTTAACAGAAAATCCGGCCCGCCGGATCATCTGATCTGATAATTTTTTTCACTTTTTTATTATCGCCTGTATAATATTCTTATGTCAAGAAAAATTTTTTCATTTTTTATGCCGGTTGCCGTAAAATGACGGTTTTTTCATTCTTCCGATAAACAGAGAAGCCTGTTTCAAAAGCAACCGAGTTTTACGGGATCGTATACTAAAAAATACGGGGAGCATATAATAGCGGCCATGAGTGAAGCCTTTTACTTCGGCATAGACGGCGGCGGTACTCATTCCCGGCTTGCCCTTACCGGCGCGGCGGGAACCGTTCTGGCCCGGGTCGAAGCGGGAAGCACCAACATCTATTCGGTAACCAGGGGAGAGGTCTTTGACAACCTCTCCCGCCTGCTTAATTCCGCCCTGAAAGCCGCGGGGCTTCAAAAAGAGGAACTGGCCGCCGGTTGTTTAGGCAGCGCTGGCCTTGGGCGGCCGGAAGAACAAAAGATATTCCGGGAATTTTTCGATACCCTTGTGGGGCCCGGTTTCCCGGTAAGGTTATGTACCGACGGGGAAATCCTCCTCTGCGGGGGGCTTGGCGGCCCCGAGGGGTACTGCCTCATCGCGGGAACCGGATCCCTGGCCCTGGGCCGTTCCGCAGAGGGGAGGCTTGTCCGGGCCGGGGGGCACGGGTATATGCTGGGGGACGAGGGGGCCGCCGCGTGGATAGGAAAGACCGCCGTGGCCCGGGTTTTACGGAGCGGCGAAGGCCGGGACCTGGACAGCTCCATGCTGGAGGACATCCTGAATTTCTGCCGCCTTAAAGAAAGTTCGGACCTTATCCGCTATGTTCACCACTACGCGGACAAGGCCGCGGTTGCCGCCCTGGCCCCGGTGGTCAGCAACGCGGCCCGGAAAGGGGACCCTCTGGCCCTGGACATCCTGATGACCGGGGCGGCGGAACTCTGTCTTCTGGTAAAAAGCGTCCTGGACCGCTCCCCCTGGATCGGTGAAAAGGCGCTGGTTTTAGCCGGGGGCGTCATGGAACACGATGAGATCCTCCGGGGACGGCTGCTGGAACTTTTAGCGGCGGATTTTCCCGGCCTGGCCGTCCGCGAAAGCCGGGGCGGCGCCCTGGAAGGGGCCTGTTTCCTGGCAGCTTGTTGCGCTTCGCGCATAAAACAGTAAAAATATTCACAAAGGTGAATATTTTTACCTTTAAAAATCAGAAAAATTGGGCCAGGAACGTGGAAAGGACCGGCACGTAGGTTACCAGCATTACGATGACAAACTGGATGATCAGGAACGGGAAGACGTAGCGGCAGATATCCACAAAAGATTTTTTGAAGCGGTAAGAGGCAAGAAACAGGTTAAGGCCCACCGGCGGGGTCATAAAACCCAGTTCCAGGTTGATGATAAAGATGACGCCCAGGTGTACGGGCTCAATGCCGTAGGCCGCCCCCAGCGGAACAATGAGGGGGAGGACGATAAGAATGGCGGAAAAAATATCCATCAGGCAGCCGACAACCAGCAGCGCCAGATTCAGGAGCAGGAGGAACAGGTACTTTGATTCGATGGTTTGCCGCATCCAGTCCGCCAGTTCCATGGGGATGTTGGTATCCACGATGTAATACGACAGGGACTGGGAGAGGGCCAGAATCGCCAGGACGCCGCCGATGATGGGCGCCGCCTTGATGAAGACCCGGGGCACGGCCTTGAGGGGTATGTCCCGGTGAATGAAGACCTCCACAACAAAAATGTAGATAAGCGCAACGGCCCCAATTTCCACCAGGGTTAGGGTGCCGGTAAAATAACCGGTTATCAGCAGGAACGGAAGCAGGATTTCCAGGATCGAGCCTTTAAGGGACCGCAGGGAATCGGAAAGCTTAAAAGGCTCCACGGGGATTTTGGTCCGTATTGAGATGACAATGCCGAAGATAATTACCGCCGCCACCAGTATGATACCGGGAATAAAGCCCCCGGCCAGCATCTGGAACACGTTGGCCTCCGTCATGGCCCCCACCAGGATAAGGGGGAGGCTGGGGGGGAACAGAAGACCGATGCTTCCCACGCTGGTAAGAAGGCCGATGGAAAATTTTTCCGGGTATTTTACATGGTCCACCAGGATGGAATAAAGAATTCCCCCCAACGCCAGGATGGTTACCCCGGAAGCGCCGGTAAAAGAGGTAAAAAAGGCGCAGATAATCACCGTGGCGATGATCATGCCCCCGGGGATCCATGAGAAAAGGCTGCGGAAGGTGCTTACCAGCCGTTCCCCCGCTTTGCTTTCCGAAAGGAAAAAGCCCACCAGGGTAAAGAGGGGAATGGGGATGATACTGTCGTTGGTCAGGGCGGAGTAAATATCCGTGGGTACCACGTCAACGGGTATGCCGGCGGATTCGAGGAGCAGTAATACCAGGCCCCCCATGACCACAAAAAGGGGGAGCCCCGCCAGGGCGCCGATCAGCAGGAAGATCAGGGCGGGGATTTTTATCACCAGAACCAGGGAATGCAGGAAGTCCCCAATGCCCTGCGCCCAGGCGGGAATGTCGTATTCCCAGATAAATTTGGCGATGGCGGGAAAACTTACCATTACCCCCAGGAGAACGGCCAGGACGGGGAAGATCCGCCGCCGGCCTTTCAGACCCGTGCGCCGGGCAAAACGGAGGGCTATGGTTATGTATCCCAGGGGGATGATACTTGCAAAGACCCGGTCGGGGATAAAGCCTATCAGGTCTCCCATAAGGGCGATTCTTAAAAACGCGGGACCGCAGCAGCCGATGGCGGTAACGATAAACGCTGCCAACAGATTGGTAGCACAGTGGAGGTACTGCCGTATCTTCCCCTGAGAGAAGTACTGGACCAGGGCGATGGAAAGATGTTCCCCGGTCCGGGTGGTGATCATCCCCGCCAGCATCCCCCCTATCAACAGCAGGTGGACCAAAAACCCCGAAGAACCGGGGATACCGCTGCTAAGGAAAACACGGACCACCGCTTCCGCCGCGGAAAGCAGGGTCATCAGGATAAACGAAACAAAACAGACCCAGTCTTCTATGCGGTACAGCAGGGAATCTTTGCCGTCAATTCCGGCGGGGCTCTCGTGTCCCGGTGTCAATGGGTTCTCCGGTACCGTTCCAGTATTTCCTGAACTTTTAAGTACATTTCTTTGTTGAAGACATTCCTGTCCAGCAGGCCGGGGATTCGGGAGCTTATGTCGTTCAGCCAGAGCTGTTCCATCTGGGGGGTAACTTCGTTGTAGGTAACTCCGTCCCGCCGCATGACCTCGACGGCTTCCGCTTCCCGCCGCTGGAAGGAATCTTCAAACTCCCTGCCTGCTTTGCGGACAATATCGTGAAGCTGTTCCCGGTACCGCTCGGGGATGCTTGCCCAGCCCTGCCGGTTCATCAGGACGCCGCCCATAAAGGGGGCCAGTCTGATGGAACTGAGGTTCCTGGCTTCCCGGTAGAGGGAGGATGCCTGGACGGCGATGGGGCTTTGATAAAACGCGTCGATACGGCCGGAGATAAGAAACGTGGGTATATCGGCAAGGGAAGAGCCGACTACCTGGAAGCCAAGGGCCTTGAACGCATCGTTGAGTTTTTTATCCCCCGGGTTGGTGCCTACTTTTAGTCTTCTCAGATCGTCGGGAGTGAACACCGGAGAACGGGAAAAGATCATGACCCAGCCCCCCTTGACCCAAGCCAGGGCCTTAAAGCCTTTTTCTTCGATTTTTGCATCCAAAAGGGGCCGGACTTCCTGCAATACCGCATCGAATTCGTCGTTGTTCCTGATAAAGAAGGGGACGGAAAGAGCCATAATCTCCGAAGCGATGGAGTAGAAGGCCTGGGAGGTAAAGACCGCCGCCTGGAAACGGTTTTGCCTGAGCCATTGCAGGTACTGATCCTCCGTACCGGGCCGCTGGTGGGAAATATTAAGCACCACCTCCCCGTTGGTTACCTGATACCACTCGGCGGCAATCCGGTCCAGGATAAGCCCCCAGTCCGAATTGTGGGGCAGGGGAGATGCCAGACGTATTTCCACCGTATACGCCGGTAACGCCAGAAAAACCAGGGAAACTACGCCCAACGCAAGGGCCCTGCCGTGTCGAAGCATATCAGAAATCTTCGTATTCATCGTATCCGGTTTCGTCGTATTCGATTGTTTCATAAGCCTCCGTATCCAGTTCTCCGTCTTCGTTAAGAAAAAAGTAATCTCCCGCCCTTTCCAGCAGAGTCCGGGCTTTTTGCCGGGAGATGATATTTACCAGCCGGTTTTCTTTATCCGCGTCTACGTCGACGGCAAGGGCCTTGTGCAGGCAGGATCGAAAGGCATCGTAGTCCTGGGCGGGGATGGCCACGGCCTGGGCATAGGAGACATAGGGTCCCGCCAGTTTACCGCCGGATTTCTCCAGGGCCCGCTCAAAGTGCAGCGGAACCAGTTCCGCCTTTCCCCCCATCGTCTGGGGCAGGGACGCGTAGGCCAGGACATAAAAATCGTCCAGGGCGCCGTTATTAAAGCCCGGGTCCAGTTCGTAGGCCCGGTCGGTATAGGCCAGGCAGCCGGAAACCTGGCGGCCCAGGGAATAATCGAAGGGATCCAGCGAAAAGGCAGAAAGGGTCCCCGCGGCGATCCAGTACAGCAGGGGGACATCGCTCTTTTTCACCTTTGCCAAATAGGGGGCAAGGGTTCCTTCTTCAGCGGAAGCGCCCCCGATGCCGGGGTATTTCCGTTCAAGGCCGTCCCGGAGGATCGTAACCCCCCTTATGTAGAAGTTTTTGGCCCGGTCCTGGGCCGCCTGCCGTTCCGCGTAGCGGGGGGAAGGGAGAAACTCTACCGGTCCCTGGACAAAAACGTTGGCGTACATGATAAAAAGGGAGCCGGTGGTCAGGATAAGGCCCCCGTGATCCGGGGCCTTATCCAGCAGGGCTTCGTACATCTTGATGGCGAAGGGCAGGGCGTCTCCCACCAGCTGGGGGTCGTTATCGCCGGTGAAAACCGTCGATCCCCCCGGCCCGGTCAGGGCATTCGCTACCGCCCGTGTAGCCATCCGGTTTATGGAACAGCCTCCCAGCGCAAGGGAAAGCAGGCAGCAAGAGCAAACGATTTTCTGCAGCTTCATATATTCATTTAACCATACTGAAGTTTTTTTAGCAATATAAAAGTTTCATTCGAGCTATACACTGCTCCACGGTAAAACCTACCGGTCTATTACCGTCCTGATGTCTTTGCTGATGGCGTCGAGCTTCCGGGCGGCCTCTGCCCGGGCGGCCGGAAGCCCCCCGGTTCCCACGGGGGTGCAGCAGGTGGCGTAGAATTTGATCTTCGGCTCCGTGCCGCTGGGCCGGGCGCTTACCACCGTGCCGTCTTCAAGGTAGAACTGGAGTACATCGCTGGGGGGCAGCTTAAAGGGCTCCCCTTCCCGGACCCCAGGATGGAGCCAGCGGCCGGTCTTGATGTCCCGGACCTTTTCCACGGCGATGCCCCCCAGGGTTGCGGGGGGATTCTTCCGGTAGTTTTCCATAATGCCCGCCATGATGGCCGGACCTTCCGGCCCCTGGAAGTACTTGGAAATCCCCAGTTCCTGCCAGTACCCGTTACGGAGGTAGAGTTCCTCCAGCCGTTCGGGGAGGCTTTTGCCCTTGCTGCGCCAGTACAGGGTCATTTCCGCGGTAAGGGCCGCGGCGGAAATCCCGTCCTTATCCCGGACATCGTTTTCCACCAGGTAGCCGTAGCTTTCTTCCGTACCGAAGACGATCTTGCGGGCAAGTTCCCCGGTATCGCAGCGGCGCATAATGTCGGCGATCCACTTAAAGCCCGTAAGGCATTCAAGGCACGTTACCCCGTAGGAAGCGGCCACCCGGGCCTGCATGCCGGTGGTAACGATGGAGTTTATCATAGCCGCGTTTGCCGGGAGTTTCCCCAGTTCCTTAAGCGAAAGGAAGATATAGTCCGCCAGGAGGACCCCCATCTGGTTCCCCGTGATCAGGGTATAATCCCCGTCCTTTTCCCCGCCGGGAATTCCCCCGCCGGGGACCGCGATGCCGAACCGGTCCGCGTCGGGGTCTGTCGCCATGATTACATCGGCTTTTTCGGCTTTACCCAGCTCAATGGCCATCTTGAGGGCCGGCGCTTCTTCCGGGTTGGGGAAGTCCACGGTGGGGAAGTCCCCGTTGCCCTCCCGCTGTTCCGGCACGGTGATTACTTTAAGGCCCAAGTCCCCCAGAACCTTTTCCACATGCATGGCCCCCGTACCGTGGAGGGGGGTGTAGACAATTTTTACTTCCGCCGCCTTTTCTTTGATAAGCCGGGGCCGGAACAGGGCGGCCTTTATCATGGCGTGGTAGGGTTCGTCTATTTCTTTATCGATGATCTTCAAAAGACCCCGGGTCAGGGCTTCTTCCCGGCTCATCTCTTTGATTTCCGTAACCCGGTTGACTTCTTCGATAATCCCCGCATCGTGGGGGGCGATAACCTGGGAACCGTCGTTCCAGTAGGCCTTGTACCCGTTGTATTGGGGCGGATTGTGGCTTGCGGTAACCACCGCGCCTGTATCACAGCCCAGGGTCCGTATGGCAAACGAAAGCTCCGGGGTGGGCCGCATACCGGAAAACAGGTATGCCTTGATGCCGTTGGCGGCAAAGATGAGGGCGGAGGCTTCCGCAAATTCCGCGGAGTAATGGCGGCTGTCGTAGGCCAATACCGCGGAGAGGGTCCCCGCCCGGGCCTTGTGGGGGAAGGTTTTGATCAGGTAGCCGGCAAGCCCCTGGGTGGCGCTTTTTACCACCAGCGTGTTCATACGGTTATAACCCCCGCCGATGACGCCCCTAAGGCCCCCCGTCCCGAATTCCAGATTCCGGTAAAACCGGTCCAGAAGTTCCTGCTCCCCTGCGGGGGAGGAATCGGCCAGCAGATCCTCTACCTCTTTACGAAAAAGAGGGTCCCGTTCCCGGAGGATATAATCCTTCGCCTTTTCTACACAGGTTGTTCTATCCATGTAATCATTATGACCGAAAGTTCCCATAAAGGCAAAGGTCGGAATCCGGCCGGCCGCAGTCCGGTTTATGTAGATTGTTTGCCTTGGTTATGGGATACTGAGGCAACACTGATTGGCCGCAAGTTAATCAGCGTTGCCCTGACACTAGACCGGCGCCTGGAATTGGCGCTGGACGGGGCTCGCCCCCACAGGAGGTTCATCATGCGCTCGATCAATCTGGGACTTTCAGGATTGCAGACTCCGGCCATTGCCGTGGGCTGCATGCGGATCAACAAGCTTGGCAAGGCCGAGGCGGAACAGTTTGTTAAGGCCGCCCTGGACATGGGAGCCTATTTCTTCGACCACGCCGATATTTACGGAGGCGGGACCTGCGAAGAGGTCTTTGCGGAGGCTGTCGGCATGAGTCCCGCGGTACGGGAAAAAATCCTTATCCAGACCAAATGCGGTATCCGCCCCGGAGCGGCCTTTGATTTTTCCAAAGACCACATTCTAAAATCGGTGGAGGGGAGCCTTAAACGGCTCAAGACCGATTATATCGACGTGCTGCTTCTCCACCGGCCCGACGCGCTGGTGGAGCCGGAGGAGGTGGCGGAGGCTTTTAGCCTGCTCCGCCGCCAGGGGAAGGTGCGGAACTTCGGGGTCTCCAACCAGAATCCCGGCCAGATCCGGCTTTTGCAGAAGTACGTAAAGCTGCCCATTGTGGCGAACCAGCTCCAGCTTTCCATCACCAACGCCACCCTTATTACCCAGGGGCTCCACGTCAACATGCTGGACGACACCGCCCTGGGCCGGGACGGAGGTATTCTGGACTTCTGCCGCCTCAACGACATTACGATCCAGCCCTGGTCCCCCTTCCAGCACGGTTTTTTCAAGGGAGTCTTCCTGGACAACAAGGAATTCCCCGCGCTTAACGCCAAGATTGACGGGATCGCCAAAAAATACGGGGTAAGCAACACCGCCGTCGCGATGGCCTGGCTCCTGCGGCATCCCGCCAGGTTCCAGCCGGTAACCGGTACCATGAACGCCGGACGGCTGGCGGACTGCGTCAAGGCGTCGGAGATCGTCCTGACCCGGGAGGAGTGGTACGAGATCCTCCTGGCCGCGGGGAACACCTTGCCCTAGTATCCCGACACTATTCAAACTGCGAGGTATGCGATACCTGCCCTGAACTTGACCCTCTATACCGTTTGATCCGGCAGGGTTAGGTCAAGTTCAAGGCAAGTTTCACCCGCCGCAGCTTGAATGGTGTCTGACAGGAACAGGCAAGCACAAAAAACCATAAGTACAACAGGCTAACCAGGGTATTGGTGTTTACTTTCGGCAATCTTACTGGCGGCAAGATTGCCGATGTCCGTATAGTGCCCGCCGGTTTTTTCTTGATCCCCTCCTTCCGGCAGGACAGCGATGTTCATTGCGGCATAAAAGCCGGTTGAACACAACAAAGTAAACTGGCGGGGGAACCAAAGGCCAGGGGAGGACACTTGACCGAAGCCTTGCGCCCAGAAAGTTTCTTGTAAGACCTCTGTTTTCCCGGCGCAAGGCTTGTGGCCGCCCCTGGCCTTTGGCTCCCTCGCCGGATTAATTTTGGAGGAGTTCAACAGACCTTTATATAAAAGTAAACGCTGATGCCCGTGCGTCTGCCATTCCTCTGGAAATTCCTACATAAATGTAGTAATGTTCCGCCATGCAAGCTGTGGAAACGGAGGAGCCGTCTTTCCTGCACGGGGAGGATTGGGAAAAGGCGGAGCTTGAACTCCTTTTTGACATTGCCCGGACCTTTGACAAGTATGTAGAACTCAGGACCGCCCTGGGGCCCCTCCTCAGCCTTTTGGAATTCCGGGCCGGTCTTGGCCGGGGCATGGTAACCCTGCTGGACCGGGCTGCCGGGGTTCTCAAGGTGGAGGAGGCCTTTGGGCTTAACGGCGATGAAAAACGGCGGGGCGTGTACCGCCTGGGGGAGGGGCTGGTGGGCAAGGTCTTCGAAAGCGGCGTCCCCCTTACCGTGCCTAACCTGGCCCGGGAGCCCCTGTTCCTCAACCGGACGGTGAACCGCCGCCGGGAAGACATGGAGGGTCTTAGTTACTACTGCGTCCCCATTCGTTCCCGGGGCAGCGTAACCGGTACCCTGAGCGCGGAACGGCGGATCCGGGAGGAAGACCCGGAACCCCGGATGGCCCGGGACCGGGCCCTTTTGGAGAAGGTTTCTTCGATCATCTCGGATTCCGCCAAGCTCCGGGAGCGGATTCTGGAAGAACAGTTCCGCCTGCGCCGGGAGGAGGGCGCGGGGGACGGCTGGGCCCGGGCCGGCAGAATCGCCGCGGAAAGCGGGATCATCGGAACCTCCAGCAGTATGCGGGAGGTCTACGAGATGCTGGGCCGGGTGGCCCCCAGCGGCGCCACGGTTTTGATTACCGGGGAAAGCGGCACCGGCAAGGAACTGGTGGCCGCCGAACTCCACCGCCTGTCCAAGCGGGCCGCCGGCCCCTTCGTCAAGGTGAACTGCGCGGCCCTCCCTGAATCGATCATCGAAAGCGAACTCTTCGGCCACGAGAAGGGGGCCTTTACCGGGGCCGCCGCCCTGCGGAAAGGCCGCTTCGAGCTTGCCCATTCCGGCTCCGTTTTCCTGGACGAAATCGGCGAACTGCCCCCCCAGATGCAGGTAAAGCTGCTGCGGGTTTTACAGGAACGGGAACTGGAGCGGGTAGGGGGGACCAGCACCATCAAGGTGGATGTCCGCCTTATCGCCGCGACCAACCGGAATTTAGAGGAGGAAGTAAAGGCCGGCCGCTTCCGGGAGGACCTGTACTACCGTCTGAATGTATTCCCCCTGCGGGTCCCCCCCCTGCGGGAGCGGAAAAGCGACGTCATGCTCCTGGCGGACCACTTTGCCGGGAAGTACGGCGAAAAAAACGGCAAGCGGATCCGCCGTATCTCCGCCCCCGCCATCGATCTTTTAACCGGCCATACCTGGCCCGGCAACGTGCGGGAACTGGAAAACTGCATTGAGCGGGCCGTCATCCTCAGCGCCGACCAGGTAATCCACGCGTACAACCTGCCCCCCAGCCTTCAGACCGCCGCGTCCAGCAACACCGCTCCCACCACCACCCTGGAAGCCGCCCTGTCCCGGCTGGAAAAAGAGATGATCCTGGAGGCCCTTAAAACGGCCGGCGGCAATATGGCCGCCGCGGCCCGGAGCCTCGGCATTTCCGAGCGCCAGATGGGCCTGCGGGTCCGCCACTACGGCATCAACCGGCGGGTATACCGGAGCCAATCATAAGCTCCGCCTTTGCCGACAGTGTTTAGAGTTTTCCAAGCATCTGCGACAGGGACTGGGAAAATTCATCGATCTGGGGCATACCCTGGGAGTGAATCAGCTCAATGTCCAGTTTATGGCAAAAATCTCTAAAAAGGGCTTCTTCCCATATATCGCGGACCTTTAGAGTCTTCGGCCGGCCGGATTTTTCGACATAATCAAACAGCATGTTAAACAGGGACTCCGGCCGCTTTTTATCGGGTTCCAGGAAGGACTGCCCCACAATGACGCCCTTTTCCCCGTCAATCAGAAGGGACATCCGCTCCAAAAAGGGAATCCCCTCCTCATTTTCCCCCGCCGGCATGGGCAAATACAGCGTACCGGCCTCCAGGACCGCCGCCGTCTGTTCCTTAAAACGCAGGGGATCCAGTTCGCCGTCCGTAAAACCGGGAGAAGGCGGAACAACGGGGATGGGGGGCATGTTTCCCGCCCTGGTTTTCCAGGCCCCCTCTTCGTATTCGTGGATCAGCACACCGCCTTTGTCAAAATCCGCGGAAACCCTGCCGCCGGCCAAGCGGGAATAGGCGGATATAAACTGAGTCAGGGTTTCGATCAAAAGGCCCGCGTCATTGGAATTGATGTGCCAGGGGTAGAGTTCCGGCCATGAACGCCTGAAGTACACCCAGTCATGCTGTCCCCGGAAACTGATTTCCAGTTCCTTGAGCAGGGCCCTTTCTTCGGGCAGCAGTTCATTCCGGCCCCCCAGGTGGCACATGATGTAATTCTGGCTGCCAAGGAGGAAGTAGGGATTTTCATCAATCCCTTGTAACATCCTCATATACGAGGCGATAGATTCAAAACCGGGATACACGCATATACCGTAACATTCCCCGATATGTCCCAGAACAATGCAGAGAACCGGTTCCTCACGGCCGGGAAGCCACAGCAGAATCTTGTCCTGATCGCACAATTTTTCCCAGGGGGCCAGTTCTTTTATCTGGTTCATCAGGTGGTAGAGTTTCTTATGCTGTGTTTTGGCAGGCCCCTTGACCGGTCCGGCAGCCTTGGCCTTAGCCGTCTTTGCTTTAACGGCCTTGTTTTTAACGGTTCCGGCCTTAACGGAATCCCCCGCCGGCTTCTTCGCCGTCCAAAAAATTTTCTTCAACCGGAGATTCACGTCTTCCCGGTTGAAATATTCAGGATCAAAATTTCCCGCCCATTCATAGATCGCCGTATATTCTTCGTGTTTCGGATCTTTTAGTATTTCAAGCATGTTATTGTAAGCCCAGGACCCCCCGGAATCTTCAAGGGGCCCCGCCCGTTTCCCGTCCAGACAGCGGGGCGGCTCCGGTTCCGAACCGGCGGGGATAATCCGGGACACCGTAATACTGTGCTCCCAGGAATCCCCAAAATCGTAGAGATAGACAAATTTCTGTTTTGAGTGCAGCCGCAGATCGTCAAGATAAACATCATGCTCGCTGTGCACCGGGCGGTCATCAAAGAATTCTTCCGGTTCCTCCCCATATTCCACCGAACCGATGGTAAATGAATGGAGGTGGCTTTCTTCCCAGCCAAAAGCAATCTGTAGGATTGTATGGAGATCGGACAGACTGCAATTACCGGGTACGCTCAGTTTCCGCCAGATTTCAGGCTCTGTTTCCGCAATGCTTACCGTCAACTCATAGACCATCCGGGGATTGCGGGGGGATGTATTCCTGCTCATAGGATCACCATACCCTTTTTTTGTAATAAAAACAGCCCTCAACCAGGCAATTCTCATTTTAACCATTGCAAAACGAAAAGGCGCCGGTAAAATTCTCCTGGGGTCCTGTCAGGGAGAAAAACAGGGGCCCCTTCCCCTCGTTTTTCTCCCTTTTCGCTTTCGCGAAACTGGACCCCGCCCGGCTTGAGCAGGGCGCCTTTTCATCAATGAGAATTGCAGCCCTCAGCCAGGCAAGAAAGGGACGGGCCCGCCCCGGCCGGGTTCAGCCGCCTGCATATTCAGCTTAAAAAATAAATTCC
>JAIRXT010000056.1 GCA_031268125.1 Treponema sp.
CCGCTGCCGTTCCAGATCGCCGTTCAGGCGGTCGATCTCCTCGTCCAGGACGGTAAGGCGGCGCAGATACTCCTGGCCCTGGGGGCTGCCGTTCCCCGCGGCCTCCAGGTTTCTGCGGATCCGGTCCTGTTCGGCGGCCTGGGTGTTTTTACGGGCCTCTGTTTGGGCCCTGGTTTTTTCCGCGTCTTCGGCGTTTTGTCTAAGTTCCACCGCCTTTACCAGGACCGCCCTGACATCCGCGGGGAGTTCCTGGCTGGCCGAATAGCTTATCAACGTTTCCGGCCGCAGGCTTGTCAGCACAACGCTCTCGGAAAGGGGGATTTCTTCCCGGACCAGCAGTTCGGCTTCCCCCGCTCCCTCTCCCCCGGCGGGGAGTTCCCGGATAAACCGGTAGGCGGCGGCGGCCTCATCGTAGTTCTGCGGTTCCACCAGGGCGGCCCCCGGCGTAACCGGATGTTCAATAACGATGGTTTTGGCTTCCGGTCCTGTGTTTTTGAACTGGTATTTCCGTTCAATGCCCTGGCGGCGGCTTATGGTCATGACTCCGCCGCTCAGGGTTACCGCGGTTACGGTCCGCACGGTGGAGATGTTGGAAATTCCGGTAACCGAAAGGTCTTCGCCCCAGGAGATAAACCGTTTTTCCCCCCGGTTAAGGAATTCCAGCAATGCGTCCCCGGCATAGGAACCGCCGTCATAAACCGTAACGGGACCCGCGGGAAGGCGGAGTTCCGTGTTGTTGTTCAGTTCCGCCCCTACGCCGGGATGGATTGTCCTGCCGGTCTGGACACCGGAGAAGAGGAGGAATTTCCGGGCGCCGATTTCCCCGTTTGCCAGGGGGAACATGGCGCTGGTACGGCGGTCCAGGTTTACCGGGCTGTTCAGGGTGAAGCTGAACTGGTCCGCCATATCCGCCCCGGTAACCGGGGGCGGGCTGGGAACAGAGGCCAGGCCGGCCCGCTGAGGCATGGGCTCGGCGGCGGGAGCTGCCTCCGCCCGGGCGTATGCCTTCATCTGGTTTGTGGTAACCAGGGCCGAGTCCCAGGTAACGGGGGCGGCGCTCCCGGCGATGGCCAGGGGCATGGTAGGGCGGTCCAGGTAATAGGGGGGGTAAAGATTCTGAATGAAAGATACGGGCCGCCCCGCCGCCAGGGAAAGTTCTACATCCCGCCAGTCCTCATCGCTATCGTTGTCCACGATGGCCCAGCCCTGGAAACGGGCCGCCGCGGAGTCTCCGTCCCCCATATCCAGCCGGTAGGACACCTTCCATACCGGGGCGGGAATGACATAGCTTATGGAAACAGGCCGGCTACCGGTTCCGGGAAGGGACACGGTAATCTCCCTGGTTTCCGAATTCCGGGAGGCGGCGATAAGGTCCAGCGCCCGGTTCAGATCCGCGTTGAGGCCGGTACGGGTAAAGCGGACGGCCCCGATCTCCGCCAGATTAAAGCTCCTTAGACCCTGGGGACCGAACAGGGAAAGCCGGATTTCCCCCTCGATTCCCCCGCGGTCCACCGCGATGATCCTGCCGCGGAAGGGATCGGGGGCCAGAATCTCCACCTCCTCCCCCCGGAGGCTTCCCAAAATTCCGGCGGTATCGGGATTACCGGAAAGCTCGATGCCCAGACCCTGCAGCATTTCTCCAAGGCTCCGCTCCGAAGGGTAGCTGATCCGGGGCGCGGCGGAGGCGGGATCGTTGAGCAGCAGGGATTTGAGGGCATCGTTGACCGCCGCGGTCTTAAAGGGCAGTTTGAGAACCGCCGGTCCCTCCAGTGTCCGCCCGTGTTCAAAATACGAGACTCCCGAAGAATAGATAGTGATCTTCCGTAGGGGGATTGCCTCTGCCGGGGCCCCTTCGGTTCCCCCCGCGTCTTTTACGGCTTCGGCTCCCAGTCCGGCAAGCATAAGGGTCAGGATCAGCAAAAAAAGCAGATGTTTCACGGTTTCTCCTTCATGGATTGGGCGATATATAAGTTAAATGCTCGTGGATCATATGTTTGTACATATCTCTTCCCCTCTCTCCCCCGCGATAAAGCTAAATTTGCCCCGTATCGTGTACCCGGGGCCGGGGAAAGAGCCAGGAAAACAGGGCGCCACAGACTCCTTGGAATTCTCTGCCGTCGGCATATTGCCGGCGTATCGGATGCTTTGACGCTGATGCGTCAAAGCCTTTCGATAGCGGAGGCAGATTCTACATGCGTTTTCCCGGCCCAAATCCCCGGCCCCGGCGTAACGTTAAGAGGCAAATGCAACCGCCCTACAGAAGGCCCAGCCGTATCTTTTCTGCAATGATCCGGGCCGCCGCTTCTTCCAGCCGGGAACGGCTCAGGGCCCCCCGCTCCAGGGCGGCCAGAATGGCCCGGTGGAGCTTCCGCAGGCCGGAAGGCCAGGCCATGACCATGTCCGCCCCTGCCGCCAGGGAAAGGACCGCCGCTTCCTCCGGGCTTACGCGGGAGGCGGCGGCGGTCATGGAAAAATCGTCCGCCAGCACAATGCCCCGGAAGCCCAGGTCCCCCCGGAGCCAGCTATTGATAAGAACCGGGGAAACGCTCCCGATCCGCTCCGGGTCCCAGGCGGGGACCAGCGCGTGGGAAACCATGATCCCCGCCAGCGGGGGGCCGCCGGAAGACGCGTCCCGGATAAGGGCGGCAAAGGGCCGCACCGCCTGGGCCAGTTCCTCACGGCTCCCGGCAAGGACCGCCGCATCCTTGTGGGGGTCCGCCCCGGAGTTGCCGGGGAAGTGCTTCGCCACACAGCCCACCCCCGCCCGCTCCATACCCCGGATATAGGCCGCCGCCGCGTCGGCGGCAAAAACGGCGTCGGCGCTAAAGCTGCGGTCCTCCAGAAAGCTGCGGTTGTCGTTATTCAGGACCTCCGCCACCGGGGCCAGGCTCAGATTCAGCCCCAGGCCCCGGATCTCCTTCCCCGATTCATAGGCCGCCGCCTCCAGGGCCGCCAGAGCCGCCGCCCTCCCCTCCTGCCCCGCCCGCTCCTCCCAGGAAGCCGCCGCGGGAAGCCGGGCAATCCCCGGCCCAAAGCGGTGGACCTGCCCCCCTTCGTGATCAACGGCAAAGAAGGGAGGAACAGCCGTGGAACTGGCCGCCCGGACCGCCTGTTCCACCACCGTGCGGCACTCGTCAAGAAACATCCTGACCGTGTCCGCGGGCCCGTTCAGGTTGTAGCGGAACAGCATAACCGCCCCGGGGGGACATTCCCGGAAGATCCGCCCCATCTCCGCCCCCAGCCGGGAGGACCCGTCCACCCCGCTCATGATCACATGGGCGGCCAGGGCGGAATTATCCATCGCCGCGGCAATAGCGGCGGCCCGGCCCTCCTGGGCGGAAAGCCCGGCGGCGGCAAGGCAGAACAAGGCCGCCATTACGGTTCCCCGCGTTTTCGTGTTCCCCATCATTTTTCCAGCACAAACAGATATTCTTTTACGCGGATGCCCCGGCCCGACAGATTCCGGGAACCCCGGAACACCGTGTAGTCCGTCTCCAAAACCTCCAGCCGCCCGATTTTTCCCAGCAGTTCCGTCATTTCACCCAGGGGAATAATCCCTTCAGAACTAAACGAAACAAGGACGAATTTCGCCCTGATACGGGCCGCCAGGTCCGCCAGCGCCTGGGGAGCGGCCCGCCTTTTGTTGTAGACCGAACGGTTCCAGCCTTCGGGAATACCGGACACCCGGCTCTGGGCCGCAGGAGGCTTGTTTTCGATAATCAAATTCAGCATGAAGTAATTCGACCCGTAGGGATGCTGGTTGTAGGGCGGGTCCAGATAGGCCAGGTCCACCTCCGGCGCGTCCGCAATCACCCGGTTCGCGTCTCCCCGGTAGACAACGTAATCACAGTCAAAGTTACTAAAAACCGGAAAGGGCAGCCGGATATCCCCCATTATCCGGGCAAGGGAATCCCGGTTCCTCCCCCCAAACTGGCCTATCCCCGTGTCCCGGTTTTTATAGAACCCCTTAAAAACCCCCGAGGTATTTGAATGAATCGAAGCCTCCGACAGCAGGGGGGCCAGAAAATAGGCCCGGAATCTTTCGTCAATGCCTTCGATCAGGTTCCGGGCCGTGTCGATATACCGGGCGTTCCTGCGGGTATAAAAAACCCGCTCCCCCGGCCGGATACAGGCATCATCCCGGGGCGCGTAGAGCCCGGCTACCAGGCCGGGAACCAGGGGGCCCGCCTCCAGCCTCCCGGCCAGATCCCGGTGCAAAGCCTCCAGGACAGGAATATCCGTTTCCCCCCGGTTCGACAGATAACAACGGTTGATAAGCTCCGCGTACCGTTCCAGATCGTTGACCAGAAGCAGGCTGGAAAACCGCTTAAAGTACCGGGCCGCAACGCCGGACCCGCTGAACACGTCAAACACGGACAGCTTGCGTTTGTTAAGCCGCCCCCGGACCATATCAACCCCCCGGCCGATAAAATCAAGCAGAGCCCGCTTGTTGCCAAGACAGGTGATAAGCTGTCCGGTCAGATAATCGGGGTTTTCCGGGTCTTCACGGAGGGGTTCAGACAATTCCGGCATCGAAGGCAAAGAACCAGGACCGGGCAATGCCTCCGGCGCATTCATGTGAAGCACTATGGGGAATATCTGCGTATTTGTAAAGCCCGCCCTTTGCCGGACAGAGCCCGTATTTTCCCAGCCATCCGGGCGCATTTTTTGCTGCCGCAAAAAACCGGGCATTATCACAGCCGGGAACTATGAAATATTCCCGGCCGATAATTGATCGGCTGGAATTTTGCAAAACACTTTAATCGTTATGAGCAGTTTCGCTCTCTAACCATTTATTGAATTCATTATAAATATAAGAAGGGTTCATTGCAACAAAATTTATTCTTGCGGCATTTCTTTGCCAATCGGACAAATTACCAAAAAATGGTTCTTGTTTAAGAATAAATTTGTCAATTAGATCGGGATTTTTCTGTGATAAATTATTTACTACCTGAAAAATCATGAATTGTTTTTCCTGCGGATTGGGAGCATAAACCGAGCAAATAAAATCACGTAGTACCTCTTGCATAGTCTTGTTTTGCATTGTACAAAACAGAGAAAAATTTTCTTTAGCTGCAAGGGGGATTCCCTTTACAGTTACCGAAGATGCAGGTGTTTCAGCCATTTTAGACCTCCAAAAAATTCTGCTCACTTTCCGTGAGCTTCTATGTAAAATATACAACCAAATTCTGCCTTTGTCAACCATTTTTTTAATTTTGGTGTCATTTATAGACATTATGGTTTCCACTATTTTTGTATTGCACATAACGTTCTGCCGGGCCGCCCTCGTGGTTTATATTTTTAGTTTGCGCTACATTGGCGGCATGTCCCTTAACTGGAAAGAAATCGATCTTATCCTCCATGAATTGGAACTGCCGGGCTGTCAGATTCAAAGGGCCCTGCAAAGCGCCTTTGACGTGATCGCCCTGCGGGTCCACGGCAGGGGCCGGACCAAAACCGTGCTCATCTCCCTAAGCCCGGGGGCCTGCCGGATTCACGAAACCTTCCGGGCCGTTCCCAAGACCGACAAACCCCTGCGTTTTGCGGAATTCCTCAACTCCCGGATCACCAATAGCTGGATTGAAGAAGCGGTCCAGTTGGGGGACAACCGGATCATCCGGATAAGCCTGCGGCAGCGGGAGGGGGCGGCCCGGCGGCTGTACATCCGGCTCTGGTCCAACGCGGCCAACGTGATCGTTACCGACGGGGAAGGGACCATCCTGGACGCCATGAGGCGGCTCCCCCGGCGGGGGGAACAGACCGGGGGCCGCTACGTCCCGGAAGAAGCGGCTTCCGCAGGGGCGGCCCCGCTCCGGGAATTTACGATCCGGGAATTCCCGCGGGAATTCCCGGAAGCAGCCCCCGGGGAAGATTCGCCGGGCCCTTCCTTCAACGAAAAAATCGACGCCTTCTACGCCGGACAGGGGGGGAATCTTTCCCTGGAAGCCCTGCGGGAACAGGTGCGGCGGAACTGGGAGGGGAAGATGGGCCGCCTGGCGGCCTCCCTGGAGCGGCTCCGGGCCAAGGAGCGGGACTTTGCCTCCGCGGAAGATTTGAAAAACTACGGCGACATCATCCTGGCCAACCTGGGGCGCATCAAACC
>JAIRXT010000128.1 GCA_031268125.1 Treponema sp.
GGCGATAGCGCGGGCAGCATCGTCAATCTGCACGCTCATGGTGAAGGGTTCACCGCCGGGTATGCCTGGTGTCTTGCCGGGTGTTTTGGGGGAAAGGGGTGTAACATTCCCGGAGGAGGTGTTTTCCGGGATAGCAGCCGTAACGGGGTTCAAACATGCCGTCAGCCCTGCTGACAAAAAGGCCGCCAGCACTGCGGCAGCGCTTAGCCGTGCAAACATTTTGGCCTTCTGCTGGGGGGGGGGGGGGGGGGGGTAAACCCGGCCCGCGGCGGTCTGCCGGGGCCGGGTAATTGCCGGAAAAACGCATGTAGAATCCGCCTCCGCTATTTTCAATACGCCCGGCGGGGAATTCCATATGTTTTTCCGGCCTTTTTCCCGGCCCCGGATACACGATACGGGCCAAATTTACCCTTATCGCAGGGAAGAGATATGTACCGGGCATTTGACTGCCCGGTTTTTTGCCGTATACGGCAAAAAACCGGGTAAAATTGCGGATCAAGTTTAGGAGGGGGGTAAACCCGGCCCGCAATGTTCTGCCGGGGCCGGACGTTACCGGGCAAGCGTTACAAGACGGTATGGTATGGGTCATGGTGTACTCCTGCTTTTAGAATAATATAGCACATAACCAAAAAAAAATCACGGTTTTTCCATCGAAAAATTTTGTAAAAGTAAAATTGCTGTTTTTGGCTGGACAAGGGGACTTTCCCGCCGTCTTGGGAAGCGGTTCCCCCAGACCGTGAGCGGCCCGCTTTCGACCGTGAGCGGTAGACTGGGGCCGCTGAAGGATTTATATATCTCTCTTCCCCACAATAAAGCTAAATTTGACCCGGCCCCGGAGGTCAGTATTGCGGGTCAAGTTTAGGGCTATGAATCCCGATCCGCCCGTGCTACCCTGTACTAATCCCGAATCAGAATAAGGAGGTCCTATGCTGTATCCAAAATCGGCGGAGCCCTTTAGAGCGGAGGATTTCAAAAATCCTTCCCGTGAGTACCGGGCGGCGCCGTTCTGGGCATGGAACAACCGCTTGGACGCGGAAGACCTGGTATGGCAGATCGAGCAGTTTAAGAAGATGGGTTTCGGCGGCTTCCACATGCACGTGCGGACGGGGCTGGCCACCGAATACCTGGGCGGTGAATATATGGCGGTGGTCCGCGCCTGCGTGGAAAAGGCCCGGAACGAGGGTATGCTGGCCTGGCTTTACGATGAAGACCGCTGGCCTTCCGGCGCGGCGGGGGGGCTGGTTACCCGGAACAAACAGTACCGGGCCCGGCATCTGCTGCTTACCCGCCACCCCTACGGCAGCGGGGAACAGCGGCCCGGGTGGTACGCCCCCGAGCGGTCCGAAAACGGGAACCTGGCGGCCTGCTTCGACATAGACCTTAACGGCCGGGGCGAACTTGCCGCGTACCGGCGCATCGGGGAGGACGAGCCCGCCGGGGGAATCAAACTCTACGCCTACGGGGAAAGCCCCCTGCCCAGCCCCTGGTACAACAACCAGACCTATGTGAACACCCTGGACCCCGCAGCCATCGGGGAGTTCATCAAAATCACCTACGAACGCTACCGCAAGGATTTTGCCGGGGACTTCGGCGGCCTTATCCCCGCGATATTCACCGACGAACCCCAATTTTCCCGGAAGGGGACCCTGCGCTTCGCCGGGGAGGACCGGGACCTGACCCTGCCCTGGGCGGACGATCTGGACGAAAGCTTCACGGCGAAATTCGGGGAAAGCCTTATCGAAAACCTGCCCCAGCTTATCTGGGATCTTCCCGGCGGCGAAATCTCCCTGACCCGCTACCGCTACCACGACCATGTGATCGAGCGCTTTGCCGCGGCCTTTGCGGACCAGTGCGGCCGCTGGTGCGGGGAGCACGGGCTCATGCTCACCGGCCACATGATGGAGGAACCGACCCTGGAAAGCCAGACCGCGGCCGTAGGGGAGGCCATGCGGTCCTACCGGGCCTTCCAACTGCCGGGGATCGACATGCTCTGCGACTACCGGGAATTCACCACCGCCAAGCAGGCGGCCTCCGCGGCCCGGCAGTACGGGCGGCCGGGGGTACTGTCGGAACTCTACGGCGTTACCAACTGGGACTTCGACTTCCGGGGCCACAAGCTCCAGGGGGACTGGCAGGCGGCCCTGGGGGTTACGGTCCGGGTTCCCCACCTGTCGTGGGTTTCCATGAACGGGGAGGCCAAACGGGACTACCCCGGCAGCTTCAACTACCAGGCCCCCTGGTTCGCCGAGTACCCCCTTGTGGAGGACCACTTCGCCCGGACCGCCCTGGCAATGACCAGGGGCCGGGCCCTGGTCCGGGTGGGGGTCCTTCACCCTGTCGAAAGCTACTGGCTCCACTGGGGCCCCCGGGAAAGCACCCAGGCAGTCCGGGAGCAGATGGACCGGAATTTCCAGGACCTTTGCGGCTGGCTGCTCCGGGGCTGCATCGACTTTGACTATATTGCCGAATCCACCCTGCCGGACCTCTGCCCGGCCCTCAAACCCGAAGATTGGGCGGATGACCGGGGCAAAGCCCGCTTCCCGGTGGGGGAAACGGCCTACGAGGTGATCATCGTCCCTGGCATGGAGACTATCCGGGGGAGCACCCTGGACCGGCTGGAAGCCTTTGCCCGGGCCGGGGGCCGGATCATCTTCCTGGGAGGGGCCCCCCGCTGTGTGGACGCCCGGCCCGGCGAACGGGGAGAAGCCCTGGCCCGGAGATGCGAAGTCCTAGGCTTTGAGCGGCTGCCCCTGCTGGAAGCCCTGGAGCCGGTCCGGGACCTGAGCCTGCGGGACGGCTCCGGCGCGGAGACAAGCGGCCTTATCTATCAGATGCGGGAAGAAAATTCCGCTGAAGGCCCCCTGCGCTGGCTCTTTATCGCCCAGGCGGACAGGCCCCAAAACCCCGACATCCCCCGGAAGCTGGCCCTGCGGATCAAAATCCGGGGCCTCTGGGAGCTTTCCCTCTGCGATACCCTGAAGGGGGAACTGCGGCCCCTGGAGGCCCGCCGGCAGGGGGGCTATACCCTGGTGGACTACCCCCTCTACGATCACGACAGCCTCCTCCTGCAGCTCCGGCCGAAACAGGAAGGGGCCGAACCTGCCGCCCCCAAAAAGCCCCGGACCGCGGGGAACCTGCTGCAGGAATACTTCCCCGGCCCCGTGCCGGTAACGCTCCACGAGCCTAACGTGCTGCTCCTGGACATGGCGGAATTCGCCCTGGACAGCGGGGCTTACCGCCCCCGGGAGGAGGTACTGCGGCTGGACAACGCCTTACGGGAAGAACTCGGCTGGCCGGAGCGGAAAAAAGAAGTGGCCCAGCCCTGGGTGGACAGGGATGAATCCCGGCCCCATACCCTGCGCCTCCGCTGCACATTTGAAAGCGCCCTTCCCCTGGAAGGCGCGGAACTGGCCCTGGAAAACGCCGCCTTCACCCAGGTCAGCCTGAACGGCCTCAAGGCCGCCCCCCCGGAGGGCTGGTATGTGGACAAGTGCATCGGCAGGGTACGGCTTCCCCCCCTCAAGGCGGGAACCAACACGCTGGAACTGACGATCCCCTACGGCCGGAAAGTCGACGTGGAAGCGGCCTACCTCCTGGGGGACTTCGGGGTGGAGGTACAGGGAACCCGCTGTACCCTTACCGCCCCGGTACGGTCCCTGGTCTTCGGGGACATCACCCGCCAGGGGCTGCCCTTCTACGGCGGCAGCTTAAGCTACCACCTGGAACTCCCGGAGGGTGCGGCGGAAATCGCCGTAAGCTGCTACCGGGGACAGCTTCTCAAAATCCGGGAACAGGGCCGGGACCTGGGCCTTATCGCCTACTCCCCCTACCGGCTCCCCCTGAGCAATGCCCGGCGCATAGAGATTCTCTGCTTCGGGAACCGGATCAACACCTTCGGCCAGCTCCACTGCAACGTGCGGGACGGCGGCTTCTGGTGGGGCCCCGGCTCCTGGCGCACCGAAGGCCCCGCGTGGACCTACGAGTACCGCTTCTGGCCCCAGGGAATCCTGAAATCCCCGGAGGTTTACGGAAAGGGCTGATAATGGCTGCTGTTCCAAAACTGAAGTTTTGGAACAGCAGCCATTATCCCGCTTCAACACAAAGGCAATTCAGAAATGTATGCCAAACCTATGTAACACGGGGTGCCGGGGGAAAAAATCCACCGCCCTGCGCGGTGTTTTTGCCCCCGGCAGGACCCCAGGAACTTGCTTCCGGCCAGCAATTCCGAATTCAAATTTTTTACGGCTCTTTTCGGATTTGGATTTTTGAATTCGGAATTGCTGCAAAAAATGTTTGCTTGGTTGAACATTTCCGGCAAGGCTGTCAAACTTCCGGCAGCACAAATACTGCGGAGGTTTTTATGACGAATAGAGAATTACTGCTGGAGGCTTTGAATAACCGGGCAGTCGAACGGCTGCCGGCGGGGTTCTGGTTTCACTTTGTTGCCGATTCGGAAAAAACCAAGGGTCTTGAAAGGCCGGAACTGGCGGAACAAAGCGTGAAAGGCCACAGGCGGTTCTTTGAACAGTTCCACCCCGATTTTGTAAAGGTAATGAGCGACGGCTTTTTTGGGTATCCCCAGAAGGGGGAACAGGTCAAACTGGATTTAGGGGTAGAAAAAATCGGGGACCTGGTAAAATTCCAGCCGGTCGCGGAGGATCATCCCTGGATTCAGGCCCAAATCGCCCAGGTAAAAAAAATCACCGCCCTGCAAAAAGATACGATGTACTTTTACAACATCTTTAGCCCTTCTACGGCCCTCAAGCGGATCATCGGCCTGGAAGCCCTGATCACGTACTTCCGGGAAGACCCTTCCCTGCTGGCGGACACCCTGCTGCGGATGGCGGAAGGTATCGCCGTCCAGTCCCGGAGCGTGATTCAGAAGGGGGGAGCGGACGGCATCTACCTAAGCGCCCAAAACCACGACATCACCCGGATTACCGATGATGAATACCGCCGGTATTTTAGCCCGGCGGATCACCTCGTTCTGGATGCGGCGAACGAGGTAAGTGAAAACAATATCCTCCACATCTGCGGCTTCCGGGGCTGCAAGAATCACCTTGACGCGTGGACCGGATACAAGGCCAAGGCGTACAACTGGGCGGTCAACGTGGAAGGAGTCAGCCTTGCGGAAGGGAAAAAGCTCTTCGGCGGCGCGGCGGTGATCGGAGGCTTTGCCAATACCGCCGGTGATCCAATCTACCGGGGTTCCAGAGCAGAAATTGAAGCCTGTACCAAAGCGATAATCGCCGAAGCGGGCAGAAAGGGAGTTATCCTGGGGGCCGATTGTACCGTACCGGATGACACCCCCTTTGAGCACTTCGAATGGGTCCGGGAAAGCGGCAATTGAAAACAACCGGTAGTTCAAGGTTTAGGGAAAAACAGCAATTTTACTTTTAGCGAAAAGTCCCCTTGTCCAACCAAAAAATGGATAAATTGTGAAAATCAGGGTAGCTTTCCCAAAACTTCAGTTTTGGGAAAGCCTCTTGTTTCTGTAACTATGCTTTGCAGTGAAAATACCCTGCAATTTAGACATTTTTTACCTTGATTAACCCCCTTGTTAAGCAATGTTGGTTTTATTTAGTATGTATGGGGTAGACGGGGAGCGGACGGGGAAGAGTGTATCAATGGCAGGTGGTAACAGCGGGGGTATTTCAACCGGATGTGGAACTGGCGGTATGACGGGCTGGACCGGGAGGGGAGGAACAGCAAGCACCTGGGGACAGCCGGATAGTGACGAAGGTGAGCCGTGCGGACGGGAGTTTTACGGAAGAGGAACGGAAGAAGCAGTATTATTACCACAGTGATCACCTGGGGAGTGCGCAGCTGATAACGGACGGGAGCGGGGAAGAATACGAGCGGATGGAGTACACGCCGTATGGGGAGTTATGGATAGAGAAGGCCGGGAGTGCGGAGAGCATAGACATCCCGTACCGGTTTACCGGCAAGGAGCGGGACGGGGAGACGGGGTTATACTACTACGGGGTGCAGTATTTAGACTCGAAGGCAAGCCGCTGACTGACCCGGCGCTGGGGGATTACCTGCCGGAAGCGCCGGTGAACAAAGAGGAGCGGAAACGGAACGGCAGCCTGCTGGGAATGGGCAGCGTATATAACATAGTAAACCTGCACCTCTACCACTATGCCGCCAATAACCCCGTCAAATATATAGATCCAGACGGAAAGCTTGTAGTTACTTTAGGTATTTCCGGCAGTGCACATGCAGGATTGGGTGTTCAAGGGAGTACAGGTATAGCGATATCACTTTCAGTGGAAAAGGGATTTGATATTGGTGTATATGCCAGCGGGGGTATTATAGGTGGCGGCCCCTTGCCGGCAGCAGGTCTTGGTGTATCAATTGGAATTACTCCGGCAGCAAAAGAAATCCATGATATTGATGGAGTTTCAAGTACTATAGATGGAGGGACAGGTCCTATAAATATTGATATTGGCCAAAATGAAAATGCTAATGTTGATTTTATGGAGTCTGGTGGAATTATAACGATAGGTGCAAAAAGTACTCCTTCTGTACATGTTTCTTTAGGAGGAACAGCAACTGCCACATTAAAAGATCTAAAAAACAATATGTTAAAAGGAATGGGTGAACTAAAAGAAGCGGCCAACCAATTTATTTTCGATAATATTGCAAAACAGATATTGGCATTACCGCAATGATATCATTTCTTGATTTTGCCACAATAATATGCGTGGTAATTCTTATTTGTATATATTTATATATATACATAATATATTCACTTACAAAGAAAAGGTTTTGTTTATATTTAATAAGTTTAAGTGATTTAGAAACTCGTAAACTAATAGAAAAAAATAATTATATCGGTTTTCCTATACAGGTAACTATACACAAGAAATTACTATCACAATATGAACGAACAGGCAATATTGCATACTTATCTTTTGACAAAAGATTTATGACGCTAATTAAAAAACAAATTTTTGTTGGGATTCTGGCATTTTTTTTATATATTGTCCATGTAATTATTACAAAAGGATAGCATTCATTTTAAGTAACCGTCAATTT
>JAIRXT010000212.1 GCA_031268125.1 Treponema sp.
CGCCGGGCAGGGATGGCTCCCGAGACAACATTTGGAATTCTCTGCCGGCGGCAATATGCCGAGCGTATGAAAATAGCGAAGGCAGACTCTACAAGGTTGTCCCGGTAGCCATCCCTGCCCGGCGCTTTAGCCGCAGCGTATTGAAAATAATGAGAATTCCCGGCAAAAATGTTGTTTTTTTAGGTTTGCGCGCTATATTATGCTTTGTAAGATGAAGCTGTTCCCAAAACTTCAATATTGGGACAAACTCAGATGGTAATAGAGTTGTTAGACAACCCGGACCCGGCAGGGTTCAGTAAAAAGAGATAAGGAGACGCCATGTTGCATAAAATACAGCCCCTTTCCCGGCCCCGGAGGACCGTTGTGAGCAAGCTTACCCCCCCCCCCCCCCCCCCCCCAACGGGAGGCATATATGCGTTCACGGCTAGGCATCACAGCAACGTTGGCGGCCCTGCTGACAGCGTCAGCTTTGCTGACGGCTCTGCTGACGGCATGTTTGAACCCTATTTCGTTCACGCTCCCGGAAGAAGTCCCCGGAGGCGTTACATCCCCTTCCTCAAAGACCAGCCAAAAGACGCCGGACAAGGGAATTTCTTCAGGCATACAGGATACTACACCCTTCAACATGGAGGTGTGGGTCGAATCACCGGATACGGCCCGCAGCGCCGGTCTGGATGCGGACCGGATTAAGGATAACACCATAGAGGGAAATGACTGGACGGGCATCCGTAACGTCATCCACCTTGTGGTGGTGGATGAAAATGGGAAGGTTGCCGATTTTCAGGAAGTACTCAAAGAAAGCGACAACCAGGAGGGTGCAGCCCTGGTGGTAACCAGGCTTACCTATGGGAGCACCTATAAATTCCTGATGTTGATGGGCCACAAGGAGCGGGATTATGCGGCTCAAGGCTATGAGTACCAGGATAACCCGCCTACGCTGCTGGCGGCGGGGTATACAAGGCAGAGCATATCCCGCGGGCAAAAGATAACCATCACCCTGTATCCGGTGGTGGTGGAAACAACGTTTACCAGTCCAATGGAGCAGGCGGTAGACGCCGTACTGTGGGAGAACCCCCTGGAAGCGGATGCCGAGTGGGAGATAGCGTGGGAAGTAACCGGATTACAGGCCCTGGAAGCTGCGGCCCTGGAGCCCGGCGATATTTTTGCGGGGGCAGGGACGATTGTCCAGGGAGAAGATATTGCCCCTAAGGAAGGGACCCCGACCCCGGCCGTTAATGAGCTGAACATAATGCAAATATCCCAGGATGTGAGTGGTTATACCGCGGCGGCCCGGGCAGGGAAGCAGAATTCCGCCGGCTTTAATGTGGAGTACGTGCCCTTTAACCTCCCGCAAGCCGGGTGGAACGGCTGGACCGCCTCCCCCCCGGTATGGATTATCCGCAACGGGATAAACGACCTGCCCCAGAACGAATACACCTCGTTTGAACGGGTAAACTGGGGCGCGGGCCTCACAGATCCAAACGGGAACGGGGCCGTAAACTTCACCGCTCTGGCTACTTCCCTCTACGTGAACGGCGACATAGGGAACGACAGCAGCGGTAACGGGTCAATAACGGCCCCCTTTGCAACGCTCGCCCACGCATACCAGGCGGCGCTGGACAAACAGGTGCAGACAATCGTCGTCCTTTCCGACCTTGACGGCGCGGATGGTACTATGACGCTTGACCCGGCCGGTGTACCCGTGAACGATTTCATCACCATCACCAGCGATACCGTACAACAGACGCTGAAACGGCCGCCAGGAGATACTAACTACAACGATTCGGTCGTAAAGGTAACCGGCGGCGCAAAGGTCGTGTTCAGCAACATCACGATTAACGGCAGTATAAACAATCCCTCTAATCCTTTGATGTGGAACCGCGCGCTTTTTATAGAAGACGCGGATGTTACGCTGGAAGCCGGTGCGCAGCTTTTCGGGAAGATCGACAAAGATGCCATCGACGGCGGCGGCGGGGTATACCTAAAAAGCGGGACATTCACGATGAACGCCGATAGTACGATTGACGGCCATGCTATGACCAACCGTGTGAATTACGCGGCGTTTTCGTGTAACGTCCTCAGCGGCGGCGGAGTGTTCGTAAACGGCGGAATTTTCACGATGAACGCCGGTAGTAAGATTACAGGCAATGCTGCCCCCTCCAACAACTACTACCTTTTAACTAATATCAAAGATATCAGTGCTTACAATCCTTCCGGGGTGTTCGCGGGCGGCGGCGGGGTGTTCGTGGGCGGCGGGGAATTTATCATGAACGGCGGTACCGTGGAAGGCAAGGCTGTAAGCGGCGGCGGGGTCTATGTAAACTCTGGCGGGAAATTCACGATGCACCCCGGTAGTACGATTACAGGCGAGACGCTCACCCCCTCCATCTCTAAATTATTCTCCGAATACTTCGGCGGCGGCGGGGTGTTCGTGAACGGCGGGACATTCGAGATGGCAGGCGGTACCGTGAGCGGCCGTGCTGAAAACGGCGGCGGGGTGTCCATGAACGGCGGGAGATTCACCATGAACCCCGGCAGCACCATTAGCGGCAGTTCTGCGGCCAGCGACGGCGGCGGGGTGTTTGTAAGCAGCGGGACATTCGAGATGAAAGGCGGCACAATCAACGACAACACCGCTGCGGCCAGCGGCGGCGGCGTGTACTGCGGCAGCGTGTACATCGGCACCGTGACCTGGCCCCCTGAATCCGCGAATGTATGGTACCCCACCATGAGCGGCAGTTCTGTGGCCAGCGTCGTCGGGGTCCAGTTTGTAAGCAGCGGGATATTCGAGATGACAAGCGGCACCATCAACGGCAACAGAGCTGAGGGTCACGGCGGCGGGGTGTCCGTGTACGGCGGGGAATTCACCATGTTCGACGGCACCATCAGCGGCAACCACGCTAACGGCGAAGGCGGCGGGGTGTACAACGAGTATCTTTTCCCCGATGAGATCGGGACATTCTTGATGACCAGCGGGACTATTTACGGGGCGAATGCTGCTGATGGTATTAAAAACACCGCCGCCACTAACGAACATAATGGGGATGCAATTGACGATTGGAGAGCGGGGGAAAGTTACCCCGACACCACGACCTCCTACAGCTCATCCGAATACAGCTACGAACCAAACTACTGAGCTGGTAAACAACTGCCGGCGGTTCGGGCCGGCGGGGAGCCGTGTTCACGGTTAGGCCAGCAGGGCTTTTGCCCTGCTGACAGCCTTGCTGTCAGCAAAGCTGACGGCATGTATCGTTGGTATAAAGGCCGGTTGAACACAACAAAGTGAACTGCCGCATCTTCCGGGCGTCTTTTTTCCCTCGCCAAACATGACCCGCCGGCAGGCCGGTTAATTAACCCCTCATAAACCGGCAATTCCCAGCTTAAGAAACAGCGAAAAGGCCGGCTCCGCCAAAACCGGCCAAACACGACCCGCCGGCAGGCCCGGATACGCCCGGAAAAACATGGCGCAAAGCGCCTTGGAATTCCCCGCCGGCGGCATATTGCCGGCGTATTGAAAATAGCGGAGGCGGATTCTACAAGGCTTTTCCGGAAGCTATCCGGGCCCGCTGTAGGGCCAAGTTTGGTCAGGACCCGCCGGCGGACCGGTTAATTAACCCCTCATAAACCGGCAATTCCCAGCTTGGAAAGAAATAAAAAGGCTGGCCCCCAAAAACCGGCCAAACATGACCCCCCGGCAGGCCCGGATACGCCCGGAAAAACATGGCGCAAAGCGCCTTGGAATTCCCCCTCTCTCCGGCAGGACAACGGCATGTATCGTTGTATAAAGGCTGGTTGAACGCAGCAACGTGAACCGGCGGGAGAGCCAAAGGCCAGGGGAGGACACTTGACCGAAGCCTTGTGCCGTAAAAGCTTCATGCAAAAAAACCTGGTTTACCGGCGCAAGGCAAGCGTGGCCTCCCCTGGCCTTTGGCTCTCCCGCCTGATTGATATGGAGGGGTGGACCTTTATACACTTGTAATGCCGATGCCCTGGTACAAAACCACTGGCTGCCCAGGCACTTATAGGTTATACTCACGGTGGGTATGTGTCATCAAAAAGGGTTGTACGCCTTAATTACGGCGGGTGCGCTTAGTCTCCTGGGCGCCTGCAATCAGTTTGATACCGTTCTGCCCTCTATCGGGAGCTACCAGGTAAACGCTCTGGTCAACAACGTTTCGCTGGACAAATATTCGGTCATTGCGGCAAACGATACGGTGCTGCCCTACTTTTCCAACTCTGTAGCCGGGGACCCGGACCTTGCCGGGCTGGTAGTGTACCTGGAAGATTCTGCCGGAAATCCGGCGGGGAACCGGGTTCACTACACGACCATCCCGGTAGAGGAGCTTACGGGGACCGGGCCTGACGTGCAGCCTGCGGAGCCTGAATCCGGCGCTGATGCGGATGTTACCGGGGCCGATCCCAATAGTGAAACGGACGGCGGCGAAACAGAAACGCTAGAGGCGGCTGCGGATACACCGGCAGCGGCAGATACTCCGCCAAAGGACCTTTTTATACCGGTGGACGGCTTTACCGGGCGGCTTCCCCCCTTCTTTGTACCCCCGGATCTTGAGGTTGGCTATTATACGATGGTATTTGAAATCCAGGGGAGGCAGGACCGGTTAGGCCGGAGCAGCCGCCAGATTTACTATATCGGGAACCGGAAATTTGAAGGCGGGGGAATCCACTACTATTTGCCGGAGCTTTACGGGAGCGCCCATCTGGTACCCCAGGGGGTCAAGGTGCTGCTGGAAACTCAGGTGGAATACGGGGAAGGGCTTGAACCGTACATTATCTGGTACAACGGCAGCCACCGGATTGGTGAAGGTTTTGTGGAAAACGGCGCCGCGCAACTGCTGTGGGATGCTCCCCGGCAGACCGGATTCCACACAATCCGGGCGGAATTATTCCCCCTGATGCCTCTGGCCGCGCTGAAAGGACAGATTGGGGAACTTTCCCTGCCGGTTTCCGCCGGAACCAAAAACGCATCCCATTCCCTGCAAAACGGGAATTTCCTTTACCGTTACCAACTCACCGGGAACTTGCAGGATACCGGGAAAAGGGCGGACCTGCGGGGGACAACGCCGGCGGTGTGGCGCCCGGCAAAACAAATCTACGGCCTTGCCCTGAACGCAGGGGACCGCTACGAAGCCCCGCCGGAGGTTTTGAATGAAAAGACCGCCGGGGGATTTTTCCGTTTCTTTATCCGCTTTTCCCCGCTGAATGACGGGCCGGTCTTCGGCGCCCGCCTGGGAAATGCGGCGCAGCAGGCGGTCCTTGGCCTTTCCGCCAGAGAAAACGCCCTGCACCTTGAACTGGAAACCCGGGACGGGAAGCTTTTAAGCGATCCTCTGGAAATAAACGGGACCGGGGGGGCCTTTACCGGGGTGGTGATTGATGTGATGGTCCGCGAAACGGGGCTTGGGGTCTACCTGAAAACGGCGGATTCCCCCTACCCTGTCCCGGAATCATCCCCGGAGAAGGCAGCGGATGTCCGGCTTGTGTCCTTCCCGGACCCGGAAATGTTTCTGGAACTGCTCCTGGAAGCGCCTTTGCAGGGGGAACTGCGTTCCTGGCTGGGGGAAGGAGAAACGGACGGCAGGCAAAAGGCGGAAAATTCTCCTGATTTTGCCTACGCCGCTCCCGCGGAAGATCCGCCCGCTTCCCCCGCGGCCTCCGGGCCCATAGCGGTGGTAGACGAATTTACGGCGCTGTTTTACACGGTTATAGAACCCGTTGAGGAGGAACCCCCGGCCCCGGAGGAACCTGTTCCGGCAGACAGCTAGGCCTCCCTTCCGGCACAAAAGGATTACCACTATGGAAACTGCTCTGCTTTGGGGGCTGGACCTGATCCGGTCGATCCAGT
>JAIRXT010000044.1 GCA_031268125.1 Treponema sp.
CCGGCCTTTCCGGCCGTCGTAACGGGGAAACAGTTTGCCGGGGGCCGGACCCGGATAAGCGTGGTTCTGCAGACAACGGGGGAAGAGGTTGTCGTGAGCCGCCAGGGCCTGGATTTGCCTGAAGAAATCGGGCAGCAGGTATGGGCAAGCTGGGAAGCGGAATACGCTATTCCCGTGGAGGACAGCGGGGGGGAATTATGAAGCGGCGTTCCGCCCTTATTATGGCTCTGCCCCTGTATATTTTTACGCTGGTTTTTGTCCTGGGCCCCCTGGTTTATATGCTGATCCTAAGCTTTATGCGCCGCGATGGGACCCTTGGGGTGGTCCTGGAATTTACGCTGCGCAACTACCGCCGTATCGGGATCCCCGAATACGCCGCCACCTTTGTCCAGTCCCTTAAACTGGCCCTGCTCTGTACGGTCCTGGTAACGCTTTTCGGCTATCCCTTCGGCTACTTTATGGCCAGGCTTGCCCCCCGCTGGCGGGGACGGGTGATGTTGATTCTGATCATCCCCTTTTGGACCAGTTCCCTGATGCGGCTCTACGGCTGGATTATCATGTTCCGTTCCAACGGGACCCTGGACCGGATCCTCATGGCCCTGGGGCTCTCGTCTTCCCCCCTGCGGCTTCTCTACACCTACCCCGCGGTGGTTACGGGGATGATCTACGTCCTTTTGCCCTTTATGATCTACTCGGTTTTTGTAAGCGCCGAAAAGATGGACTGGAGCCTGGTAGAAGCGGCCCGGGTCATGGGGGCTTCCGCTCCCCGGGCCTTTTTGACGATAACCCTGCCCCTGACCATGCCGGGGCTTTTTTCCGGCATCGTCCTTAGTTTTATCCCTTCGATGGGCCTCTTTTTTATTGCCGACATTCTGGGGGGCAACAAGGTGGTGCTGGTGGGAAACCTTATCCAGGAACAGTTGCTGAAGGGCCACGACTGGCCCTTTGCTGCGGCCCTGAGCGTGGTACTGATGATCCTGACCAGTTGTTTCATCTTCCTCTACCGTTTGCTTGCCCGGTCTTCCGGCGGAAGCGGGGAACTGGAGGGTCTGGTTTGAAAAGGCCGGCAGGGACGGTGCGGGGGTTTGCACGTTTTTACATCATTTTTGTCCTGGCGGTGATGTACGTGCCCATCCTCCTGGTGATTATCTACTCATTCAACCAGAACCGGCAGAGTGCCCAATGGGGGGGCCTTTCCCTGCACTGGTACCGGGAATTGTTCCGGGACCGGGCCCTGTTCGAGGCCCTGCTGAACAGCCTGGTTCTGGGGCTGCTTTCAAGTTTCTGCGCGGCCATAATCGGGGTTCTGGCGGCCTCCGGCATGACCAGGGCAAGGCTCCCCGGGGCAAAAAGTATCGAACTTTTGGCGATTCTTCCCATCATCACCCCGGAGATTATCATGGGCATGGTGTCTATGGCCTTCTTCGCCTTTCTTTCCCTTCCCTTCGGCATGCTTACGCTGGTTATAGCCCATACCACCATGTGTATCCCCTACGTGTTCCTCCTGGTGAAGGCCCGGCTTGAGGGAATCGACAAAAGCCTTGCGGAGGCGGCCCAGGACCTGGGAGCGGGGGAGTGGCGGGCCTTTTACGATATTACCCTGCCCCTCCTGATGCCGGCCATTGTTTCCGGCCTTTTAATTTCTTTTGCAATGAGCTTTGATGACGTGATTATCAGCATCTTTGTTACCGGGGTGAATACCAACACCCTCCCCATCAAAATTTACACCCAGTTAAAGGTGGGGGTAACGCCGAAGATCAACGCCCTGTGTACGCTGCTGTTTGTATTGACGGCGCTGCTTTCCCTTTGTTCCGCGGTTATTTCCGGCTACGGCAGCCATAGCCGCGGCAATAGCCGGCCAAAAATCGTTATCAAAAAGGACCATCCCCGGAATCTGCCGGAATCCGGGGACGGTTCAATTTGTTCAGTTTAATTTTAAGGAGAAGATGATGAAAAAGAGACGCAGGTTTTTTGTGCTGGCATTGCTGGCGGTTCTGCTGCCCTGTTCCGTTTTTGCCGCGCCGCGGCGGGACGCGGGGCGGCTGACCATCTACACCTGGGAAGAAATGTTCCCCCAGGAGATTCTGGACGGCTTCACCAAAGAAACGGGATTACGGATCAACTACGTGAATTTTGACGCCAACGAGACCATGCTGACCAGGCTGCGGACCGCCAGGGGCGGGGATTACGATCTGGTGATAGCCGACGATTATATCATCGAAGCCGTCGTTGCCGAAGGTCTTTTGCAGAAACTCGACAAGTCAAAACTGCCCAATTACGGCAATATCAACCCGGTGTACCGCCGGCCCTTTTACGATCCCAATGACGAGTATACCGTACCTTACGGAGCGGGGGTGCAGACCATCGTGTACGATCCCGCCCGGGTAAGCCGGGGAATCAGCGGGTACGGGGACCTGTGGGACCCCTCCTTCCGGGGCAGCCTGGGCGTAACCGCCAATCCCCGGGTGATCACCGGCATGGCCCTTAAGCGGATGGGAAAGAGCTACAACGAAACCGATCCCCGGGTAATCGCCGAGGCGGGGCGGCTTATGCTCGATCTGGCGCCGAATATCCGGCTTATCAAGGACGATTTCCTTGACGAAGACCTCCTTTCCGGGGAGGTTTCCGCGGCGGTGATGTACACCGATCAGGCAACCCGGTCCATGATGACAAATCCGGATCTGAAGATGGTGTTCCCCGCGGAGGGCATTGGTTACGGCTTGATGGGGGCCTTTATCCCCGCCAACGCCCCCAACGCACAGGGAGCGCTGGCTTTCCTTAACTACATTTTGGACCCCGGGCGCGGGGCCCAATGTTTTGAGCATTTGGGCTATTACTGTACCTTCAGCGCCTCCGATCCTTTGATAGACGCTGAATACCGGAGCTTTCTTACCCTGCCGGAGGGTTTGTCCGACACGGAAACCATCCGGGGCATAACCCAGGAGGCCGAGGAGGAACACGAGCGGGTGTGGACCGCCTTTAAGCTGGCTACGGGGACCGGCGGCTAAGGGCCTCCGCTTTTTCCCGGCAGGAAAGGGGGGCCTCCACGGTTTTGAGCCGGGATTTTTGTCCCCGCAGTACCGCCACGTCCGACTTTGCACAGCCCAGAAAAGCGGCAAGGAAGCGGCAGAGTTCGGCGTTGGCCCTGCCGTTTTCCGGGGCGGCGGCGACCCGCACCTTGAGCCGCCCGTCCTTGAGACCGGCAATTTCCGTTTTGGAAGCGCCGGGCTGGGCCTTTACTTCGATGAGGAGCCGGTTTCCCGCCTCCCGGAGCCAGTCCGCCATTACGGTACTCCGGTTTGTCTAGGTCTGCCGGGCTTGCGGGGGCAGGGCGGCAGCCAGTGGAGTTTCCCGATTCGCCAGGAGTAGGAATACTCCACAGCAGCGGGTTCTCCGGTGGGGCGGTACAGCAGGTTTGCCACCGCGGCGGCCCGGAACATCGGCAATGCTGCCGGCGGCAACGTTGCCGGCGGCAATATTGCCGGCGCCGGCCGGTCCTCCGGCCCCAGGATCGCGCAGCCCGCCAGGGGAGGGGAGAAGATTTCCACAAGCTTTTCCCCGGCCCCCAGGTCTTCGGGATCAAAGCTTATGTCCAAAAGGGGGCCGTACACCGCGGTTCCCGCCGCCTGCCCCAGGGGAAGGGCCGCCGTCTTGCCGGGGCGCAGCATCCCGTCCCGTCCCCCGGCAAGGCTTAGTTCCCGCAGACGCCGGGCCAGGTTCTTCAATTCGATCCCCGTCATGGGGGCGGAAAGCCGGGCCAGGGGCGCAGCGTGGGGGAAGGACCATGCCCCCCAAAAGCCCGCGGCAAAAAGTTCCGCGCTCCGCTCCCGCAGGATTTTCCGGCTGTCCCGGTGGGGAACCAGGACTACAAAATGAATACCCCCGGCCGTTCTTCTTCCCATGCTTCGCCTCATGTACTATCATGAAGATACCAAGGAACCCCAATGAAGTATAAGACCAAAGTCCTGGCAGATCGTTTTACCAAGATTCTATCCATGTGGCCCCAGGTTGAATGTGTTACCATAAACGAGGCCGCCCTGACGGATATTTTAGACCCCTATTTTGCCTTGATTCTGGATGTGTTTTGCAGCGCCGTGGCGCCGACTATTGACCGCCGCCGCCGGTATTACGGGCAGGATATACAGGCTTTTGAAAGTTCAAACCAGGGAAACAAGGACCGGTTTCTTGTGGGGGACATCCCCGTCAGGCTGGAGTACAAATATACCGCAAGGTTTGATGAACTGCTCGACATTGCCGAGGCCCCACGGGAATCCCTGTGGCTGATCAAAGATTCGGGGACCTACGGTTTTTACCGGCTTGCCACCGGGGATATTTTGTTTTCCCGGAGCGGCTGGATCGATACGGTCCGCGGCAGGATGAAACACCTGGGGGATTCGTTTTGGGTGGAGATGCGCGGTATCAGCCAGTTAAAGATGGAACATTTTCTCAGCGACCTGGGGGCGTCCTTTTTTCAGAATGACGAATTCCACTACCTGCTTGCCTCCGCGGGTTTTATAAAATTCGCCTGTCTGACGCTGTTCTGCATCAACCGCTGTTTTGAACCTTCCCACCGTTCCTACTACAAGCAGGTTTTGGAACTGGTCTCCCTGCCGGAGTCGTTCCCCGCGGAACTGGAAAATTTTGTAAGCCAGAGTGCGGAAATGACTATGGAACGGCGTTACTCCCTGGCCCAGGTAATCGCCCGGGGCATTGTGGACCTGTGATGCGGCCTCTCCCGGCCCTCCTGCCGTTTTTAATCCTGACCGCCTGCGGCCCTCCTCCTCCGGTTTCTTTCCCCGCGGAGTTTCAAACCGGACTGGCCGGGAGCGCCCTCTACGTTTCTGACAGGCAGGCCGCCGCCGGGGTTCTGGACCTTTCCGGGGAGGGGGCGATTGATATTCGCCCTGTACCCCCGCTTTCCATTCCTCCCCTGGCATCGCTGGAGCTGGAATACGGCCTGCGGGATTCATCCGGGACGGCGGCCGGGCCGGAACTGTCTTATGCGGATTCCGGTGCGGCACGGGGTTCGTTTGTCCTGCCCCTGGCCGGCTGGAACCCGGAGGGCCGGGATTCCGGCCCTATTCGCTATGCCGTGCCCCTGCTGGGAGACAGCCTGGAGAGTCTGAGAATCGCCCCCGGTGAAGCCCCGGCCTCCGGTTCCCCGGTTTTGGAGCTTAAATCCCTGGATATTGTACCGCGATGGTACGGTGTCGAACGGGACGGCCGGGGCCTGCGGATGAGCCCCTTTGTTTTTGCGATCCCCCAGGGTATCGGCATTGAGACGCCCGGGGAATTCGCCTTCCCCGAAGGCGCGGACCTGGTAATCCGCTCCGGGGGGAGCGTCCGCTGGACCGCCGGGGGCTTCCTTTTTGAAAGGCGTTCCGGCGGGGAGGACCTTGTTCCTTCAGGGTTTTTTTCCGCCGCTTCCCGTGTGCTGGTAGAAGGGGATGACATAGAAAGTATCCGCCTGGTTCCCGCCCGGTTCCGGCCCTTTCCCCAGCCTATCCCCCTGGACCCGGCGCTGATTCTTAACTATCCCCCTTCTTCCTGGCGCCGGGGGGATTACGAAGTTTTCCGCTGGGATGTTTTTCCCTCCCTCCTCATCTTTGATACCGCCGATTACGCTGCCCAGGACCGCCTATTAAAACGCCTTGCCTTCTTTGTGGAAAAGGCCGGATACCAGGGCCGCCTGATGGAGGACGAGGAGATAGCCGGTCAGCACGGCTGGAACGCCCACGACTACCGCGCCCAGGACCTGGCCCGGTTTTTCGAAGCCGTCCGCCTGGCGGAGTTTCCGCTGCTGCCGGAAGAGCGGGAACTGGAAGCCCTGCTGTTTGATTCGGGCATTATGCTGAAGGACGGGGACCGCATTGTTCCGGGAGAGGGGGGGCTTATCTCAATTTCCCGGGAATCGCCGTCCTACCTGCGCAGCCTTTTTATGGCCCACGAAGGTTTCCACGGCATATTTTTTATTGATGAGGAATTCCGGGAATATAGCCGCGGGCGCTGGGAAAATTTCCCCCCTGCGGGCCGGCGTTTTATTCTTTCGTATTTTGATTACCAGCACTACGACACGGCCAACGAGTACCTGGTGATAAACGAGTTTATGGCCCACATCCTGCAGCAGCCCGTTTCCCGCGCCGCCGGTTATTTTGGAGAAACCCTTGCCTCCCGGATAGACGCTTCCCCCTGGCGCAGAACCGTGCTGCCGGAAAAGGACGAAGAAAGCGGGAGCTGGCCGGTTCTGGCGGAAACCTTTCTGGCGGAAGCCATAGCCTTTGACGCCTATGCCGCCCGCCGCTGGGGGCTGGGAGCGGGCCGGGTCCACCGGATCAGCGTGCGGCCGGAGCCGTGAGGCCGTCCCTTGAGCGGGATGATCCTCCTGCGGAGTCCGCAGCATCCTTAGCTGCGCACTGTTTCATCAGGGGAAAGGCGGTCTTTCCCCGCGTTTTTTTTCTTTTTTAAGGCTTCGATATAGGCGGCAATAAAAAACAGTTCATCATCGGTCATTGCCTCCACTTCCCGGATTATCATTTTTTGAACCGGACTTAATGTCCGGGCGGCAGGGAACGATATTTTTGGTTCGGTTCCGTTAAGTATCCATTCACGGGTATACCCGTGTATTTTTTCGATAAGCATGGCGGTTGAATTGGACATTCCGATATCACCTTTGAGGAGCCTGGAAATATAGCCTTTAGTGGCATAGATGCTTTCAGCAAATCTTGTTTGATTCATACCTTTTTCCTGCATGATGATACGGACTCTGTCTGATACGGCCATTTTTACTCCTATACAAAACATATCTGAAAGAGTTTACCTAATCAACAAAATTTACTTGACAGTTTACTAATCATCATATACTGTATACTAATAAAATTTTAGAGGAATAAAAAATTATGAACACACGATACAGGGACCAGATAATCCGTTATGTGCTGGACGCCTCTCCGGAAGAAAATGAACGCCTGGCGGTTTTTATTGCCCGGATACGGGATGAAAAGCAAGGCCGGACAACGCGGGAAAAAGGTAGTCCCGGAATGTCTCCCGGCGGAAAGAACCGGGAGGGACGGTTTCAGGGCTTGGCTCGGGAGTAGTCTAAAAATGGTATTTTCATCCAGTGTTTTTCTGTTTTTATTTTTGCCCCTGGTACTTATCGGTTATTTCAATCCTGTGTTCCGGGGAAGAAGGTTCAAAAATTACTTTTTATTGCTGGCCAGTTTAGGGTTTTACGCCTGGGGAGAACCGTTTTTTGCAGCGGTCATGCTTATATCCATCGGCGTCAACTGGCTGCTTGGGATGGGGATAGCCCGGTACGAAACGCGGGGGAAGCGGAAGGGCCTGCTGATCATCGCGGTGG
>JAIRXT010000057.1 GCA_031268125.1 Treponema sp.
TAGAACTGCCCTTTGTTACCAGTTATGAACAGGTAGTTAAAAACGGCTGGTACCAGCTTGCCTGTAAGCGCCTGCGGCCCGAAATATGGACCCGGAAAGTATCGGTCGAGGGATACCTTGTCGGCATCGGGAACCGGGTAGAGGTCCAGGATGACACCATCCTGGTGGGGATAGGCGAAGGGGCCGTTATTAAAGGTTTCACCTTTTTTTCATGTGAAAAACTCCTTATACTGGAGGCAGGGGACGGGGTTTAGGCTTATAGGTTTTAGGCGGTCATCGTTGGCACGAACTGCCGCCGGAAACTTCTGTACCTCGTCCCTTTTCCCCGGCCTCTCCTCAAAAGATATACCCGCCCAACGAACAGGCTATAAACAGCCGGTTTTGCCCTATACGGAGCCGTCCAGCTACTCACACCCAAAGTATTGGTTATAGTGAATATTGTCAATACTTTTGGAATGTTGTCATAGAAAACCAATCAGTTACGATTAAAAACTGAGATTAGGCTTATATATGACAAACATTAGGGACATATTGGCCTCGAATTTGAAAAAATTCCGGCAGGGTCGGGGCTGGAGTCAGGCGGTTTTAGCTGAAAAAGCGGAAACCTCAACAAACTATATTGGAATGTTCGAAAATACCGTCAAATTTCCTTCCTCAGAAATGATACAGAAATTGGCTTTTGCCCTGGGTATTGACCCGACCGACCTCTTTTCAAAGGAAATAGACCCTCTTTCCATCATGAAAAACTACCCAAAGGCGGCTTTAGAGGATATTTATGAACTTTTGGGCCGCCTTATCAATGAAAAGATACAAGAACTGGAAGAAAAGCCCTGAATTTTCCGTTATAACGGCTGCCAAAGCGTCGTAAACAGCCGGAACATTCCGGGCACGGTTTCAGTTCAGCATGGAAAGAGTATCATCACGATTCCAGCGCCTTGCTATATCCGCGGGGCTTTCGGCGGAGATGTTTTTGATTGACTTGCTGGCCCCGAGCTGCAGGAGCAGGACAACGGTTTCCGGATCGCTGGAACGGGCGGCGTAGTGGAGAATCGTATTCCCCGAAGAATCCCGGGCATTGATGGCCTTACCGGAGAATACCGCTTGTATCGGCCCCTGTCCCTTTGTGAGCGTTATTTCACCGGGGGTCCTGCTGTCTCCCGCTATGGCAAAGGGGTCTGCCCCGGCGTCCGCCAGAATCTTGGCCAGTTCCCATGCCTCTTTGTCTACTGCCAGCCTGAGGGGGCTGCGCCCTTCCGCGTCTACCGGGGACAAACGGGCCCCCTGGGCGATGATAGTCCTGATTATGGCGGGGTCCGCCCCTTCGCTGATAGCAATGTGCAGCGGGGAGGCCCCGTTGTCATCGGCCATACGGATTCTGTCTTTGGTCAGCAGGGTGGAGACCATCTGGGGGGAAAGGGTCAGGGCTATCCTGAAGGGTGTAAAACCCTGGGAATTCCGTACATGGATGGGGGCCCCCCAGAACAGGAGCTGGTGTACCATATCGCTGTGTCCGGCGGATACCGCTATATGAAGGGGTGTATTCCCCTGGCTGTTCCGGGTATTGGGATCCGCCCCCATATCCACCAGCCGTTGCGCCGCGGGCGAATAACCGGCTATCACCGCCTCCATGAAGGGAGTGTTTCCTTCGGCATCCCGAATTTCGATATCCGCCCCCTGTGCTACCAGCAGCGCTTCAATCCCGGTAATCCCCAGCCGGACCGCATCGTGAAGGGGCGTTTTGCCGTTTAAGGCATGGGCGTTGATATCAATGCCCTCGTTGATAAGGGTCAGGGCCGCTTCCTCATTGTTCCAGCGTACCGCCGCGTGGAGGGCGGAATTTCCCAGGCTGTCCCGGCTGTTAATCGAAGCCCCGGCTTTAATCAGAGTTTCGATGGTGGACACGCCGTTGTACTTGACCGCTACAAAAAGCGGGGTTTCCCCGGTGGCGTTTACCGCTTCCACATTGGCGCCTTGCTGGACGATGTAGGGAATATGGCTGTCGATTTTCCATTGGGCTGCGTAGTGGAGGATGCCGTTTCCCAAGCCGTCCCGGGCAACGATGGTGTGATCGTTAATCATCCAGCGGCGCACGGCGCCGGGGGAATGGAAGGCCAGGTACAGGGGAATTTCCCCCCTGGCATTGGGTGCGAAAATATCGGCTCCCCGGGAAATAAGCAGTTCCCCGGTTTCGGCATCGTCCATGCGTACCGCCAAATGGAGACTCGTGTCCCCTTCCCGGTTACGGGCGTTTATCAGCGCCCGGTGTTCAAGGATGAGGGCAATGGTTTTCACATCGGCGGAATTCTGTATTGCCGTGTGGAGTATTGTATTTCCCGCACTGTCGGTCTGGTAAACGGTTTCCGGCGTTATCATCGCGGAAAGGGCCGGATTACCCATTTCCAGAGCCTTCTTGAACGGGGTAATGCCGTCGTTATCCGCCGCAAATACATCGGACTGGTACGAGAGGAGCAGCGGGATAAGGCCAATCCTGCCTTTTTCCACCGCCAGGTAAAGGGGGGTTTTGCCGTCAATATTACGGATCGAAATATCCGCCCCCCCCGAAAGCAGGGACTGGAGAATCCCGGTGTCCCGGTTCAGCATGATCATAATGTGCAGGGGGGAATCCCCGTGTTCGTCCCGCAGATTGGGGTTTGCCTGATACGTCAGCAGAAGCCCGACGGCCTCCCGGTGAATTTCCGCCGGGATACCGATGTGGAGCACCGAATTCCCCTTGGCGTCCTGGACATTGGGATCGGCGCCCAAGGCTAGGAGGAGTTCCAGGACTTCTATGTTGCCGTACCGGGCCGCTTCGTAGAGGGGCGTGGCGCCGGAAGCGTCTTTGATGTTAATCTCCGCCCTTTTTTCGATGAAAAATTTTATCAGGCCCGGATAGTTTTCCCGGGCTGCGATGTGCAGGGGGGTCCCCCCGTCAAAAAAACGGATGTTGTAATTTGAAGAACGGACGGCGGAGGCAAAATAGGGGTAGATGGGATGCTGGGACCGCCCGCCCGCAAGGATAAGCTTTTCGGCAATTTCGGCATGATCCCGGGAGTCCGGCCGGGAAAGGGCCAAGTCCAGGGCGGTTTTTCCGTCATTGCCGGGGGTGTCCCAGCCGGGCGCCGACGCATCAAGTATCTGTCCGGCAGCCTCCGCTTCTCCTGCCAGGACCGCCAGATGGAGGATGGTTCTTCCATCCGCATCTTGGGATTCCAGGGAACCGGCGCTTAGCAGGGCTTCAAGAAACTCCCCTTTCCGGGCAATACCCTGTAGGGCGGCGCTGCCGATCTCCGGCATGGGCTGGTGTATATCGGCGCCGCCCTTTACCAGAATCCGCGCCATTTCAATATCCCCCCGTTCCGCACTGATGCCCAGGGGACTGCGGCCTTCGTTATCCAGGGCGTTGACATTTGCCCCCAGGGAAATGAAAAAAGCCCCCAACTGGGTATCTCCATTTTCCGCGGCGATGTGCAGGGGGGTCTTTCCCCTGGAATCGACGGCATGCACATCGACTTTCCCCAGGAAGAAGCTCCGGGCTTTTTCAGTTTCGCCGTTTTCCAGGGCGGTCCAGACATCGTCATCTTTTTCTTCCGCCGCAGGGGTTCCGGCACAGGACATAAAAAAAACGCAAAGGATACAGAGCGCCGCTATGGGATATTTACAGTTCATACCCGATTTATCGGCAAAAAGTGCAAAAAAGTAAAAAGCCTGCCGGGTCCAAATCGCTGTTTTACGGGCTTTAGGTTTTGCCGGAAAACTTTTACCCGGCATCGTTAGCAAAGAACGATTTTAAGCCTTCCGGGTTCAAATTTTCCGTCTTTTCTGGCATAAAACCTGGGGTACAGGGGGCTTATTCCCTGTAAACACAAAGATTCCAAGGGGGAATTTCCCCTTTGCTAAAGTGCCTAATAGGATGATTGAACTAAATCACCGGATAAGGGAAAAGACAGAGAAAGAAGAACAATACCGCAAAGGCGCGCAAAGGGCCGGATTCCCCGGCTTCATTCTTTTTTCGTGTGCCTTTGTGGTAAAATATACATATTTTTAGTCCAATCAAGCTGCTGGGGCCGGTGTTTGGTCTGTTAAATCTTCTGGAACAGGAGGGGATTGGACTTGTTCAGAAACCCTATCGTATTCCCGCAAAGGGGAACCGCCTTAAAATGTTTGCCCCGGAGCCTGCGCGGACGGCGCAAACCCCGGGATTTCACAAACAGAGTTTCTATGCTTTCCCGGCGCTGCCCAGGACGTTGAGGTTCTTGTGGGCGTAGAGTTTTTTTAGTTCGTCCCGGGCGGGGCCCAGGTACTTGCGGGGGTCAAACTCATCGGGCTTTTCGGCAAAGACCTTGCGGATCATGGCGGTCATGGCGAGCCGGCCGTCGGAGTCGATGTTGATTTTGCAGACCGCGCTTTTGGCGGCCCGGCGGAGCTGGTCTTCGGGGATTCCCACGGAGTCGCTGAGTTTGCCGCCGAATTTTTCGATAATCTGCACGTACTCAATGGGTACGGATGAGGACCCGTGGAGGACGATGGGGAAGCCGGGGATTTTCTTTTCAATTTCTTCCAGGATATCGAAACGGAGCGGGGGCGGGATAAGGATACTGTTGGCGTCCCGGGTGCACTGTTCGGGTTTGAACTTTGCCCGGCCGTGGCTGGTACCGATGGAGATGGCAAGGGAATCCACTTTGGTTTTGTTTACGAAGTCGATAACCTCGGAAGGCTGGGTGTAATGGCTTTTTTCGGAGGAAACGTCGTCTTCCACCCCTGCCAGGACCCCCAGTTCTCCCTCTACCGTTACGTAATCCTTCTGGGAATGGGCGTATTCGCAGACCTTCCTGGTCAGGGCTGCGTTTTCTTCGTAGGGCAGGTGGGAGCCGTCGATCATGACCGAGGAGAAGCCGGTTTCCACACAGTCTTTGCAGAGTTCAAAGCTGTCCCCGTGGTCCAGGTGCAGCACAACGGGAATATCGCAGCCCAGTTCGTGGGCATACTCCACCGCGCCTTTGGCCATGTTTTTTAACAGATTCTGGTTTGCGTACTTCCGGGCCCCCGATGAAACCTGGAGAATCACCGGCGACTTGGTCTCCACGCATGCCTGGATGATGGCCTGCATCTGCTCCATGTTGTTAAAGTTATACGCCGGAATGGCATAACCCCCGGTAATCGCCTTCTCAAACAGGGCCTTGGTATTCACCAATCCAAGCTCTTTATAGCTGGTCATTGAACACTCCTTGATACATAATCTTTCTTAATTCTACGACATGGACGGGGCTTGGTCAACCGAATGTGCGGCGGACCGGCAATTCCAAATTCCAAATCCGAAAAGAGACGTGAAAAATTATTGGGGGTCCTGTCGGCTGGAAAAATCCGGGGCCCCCACCCCAGATTCTTTCCACCGCCACCCCCCGTTACTTGTTTCGCCTCTCTTTTCGCCGATATCTTCATCGTGAATTACCTTATGCCAAGGGGTTTTCAAGGTAAAAAAATGGTCAAATGGTGAAAGATAACGCCGGGTATTACCCGCGGGTAACACCTCTGGAAACAACACCCTTTGACCATTTTTTGGTTGAACATTCTCATGTTTCTAAAATGAGAATTGCTGATGGCGGACTATGCCCCCCGGGGCCGGGGTTTCAGCCCTTATTCTTTAACGCTGCCCACGTTAAGACCCACAACGAAGTAACGCTGCATAAAGGGATAAACAATCATGATGGGCAGGGCCGCTATGACGGTTACCGCCGCCCGGATACTCACCGGAGTTACCATGCCCTGGGTGCTTTGCATGGACATGGAGGCTACGTCGCCGGAACTTTTGGCCTGGCTCTGGCTGGACTGGATGTACTCCATAAGTTTGTATTGCAGGGTATGGAGCAGGGGTTCCCCGGAGTTGTAGATGAGGGTGTCGAACCATGCGTTCCAGGATTCCACCGCCACAAAGAGGGCGATTGTAGCCAGTACCGGGAGGCAGAGGGGCAGGATGATACGGGTGAAGATCCAAAAATCCCCGCAGCCGTCAATACGGGCGGATTCGATAATGCTTTCCGGCATGGTCCGCATGTAGGTGCGAATTACCACGAAGTTAAAGGCGTTGATGATACCGGGGACCACATATACCAGGAAGCTGTTGGTAAGGTGGAGGCTCCGCATGAGAAAGTAATTGGGAATAAGGCCGGCGTTTACGTACATCGACAGAATAAGAATCATGGTAAAGGGTTTACGGAGCACAAATTCCCTGCGGGAAAGGGCAAAGGCGACCATCGAAGTAAAAAACACGTTAACAACGGTGTTTATTATGGTGCGGGACACGGAAATAAAAAAGGCATTGTAGATGGTGCCGGTGGCAAAGACGATCTTGTAATTTTGCAGGGAAAACTTGCGGGGCCAGAAAGTAAGGCCGCCCCGCAGGGTATCGGTGGCCTGGTTCAGGGAAACTACGATGGTGTTCCAAAAGGGGTAGAGGGTACAGACGATAATTAAAACCATGACCAGGGAATTCACAACGGCGAAAGCCCTGCTTTCGAACCTGGATAATGTCCGGTCTTTTATGGTGGTGTTAAAGAATTTCATTATATTAACCGCTCCTCCCCCGCTTTTTTGGCGATCCAGTTCGCTATAAAAATAAGGGTTACGTTGACTATGTTTTTGAACATCCCCGCGGCGGTGGCCAAGGCAAAGTTATTGTTGCGGAAGCCGAATTCAAGCACAAAGATGTCGATGGTGTCCGCCACATCCTGGATAAGGCCGTTCCGTAACAGGTACTGCATCTCAAAACCGGCGTCCAGTATGCGGCCTATGCTCATGATCAACAGGATGATGATGGTCGGTTTTATTCCCGGCAGGGTGATGTGCCACATTTTCCGGTACCGGTTACAGCCGTCAATTTCGGCGGCTTCGTAGAGGGTGGGATCGATACCTACAATGGCCGCCAGGTAGATAATCGTGTTCCAGCCCACCTCTTTCCAGACATAGGTGGCCCCGACGATCCCCCAGAAATACTTGGGGATTCCCAGCCAGAGCAGGGGTTCCTTGATAAAGCCCAGGGTCATAAGGACTTCGTTAATGGCCCCGCCGTCTACGGAAAGCATGTTGGACACCAGCCCCGTAACGATGACCCAGGAGAGAAAATGGGGAAGATAGGAGACGGTCTGGACAAACCGTTTGAACGCTACTTTTTTTAGCTCGTTCAGGAGCAGGGCAAAGGTAATGGCGGTAATAAAGCCCAGGGAGGTGTTGATAAGGCTCATGCTGATGCTGTTGCGGATGTCCCGCAGAAACACCTGATCCTGGAACAGAAAGCTGAACCAGCGCAGGCCCGTCCATTCCTGGTTCCAAAAGGTCCGGGCGGGTCTGAAATTCTGGAACGCCATAGTCCAGCCCCACAGGGGTACATAAGAAAAGAGAACCACGTACAGAACCAGGGGCAGGGACATAAAAACAAGCTGTTTTTGGGTTACTATTTTTTCAAAAAAGCTTTTCCCCCGGATTACGGGCTTTTCTGCGGTCTTTAGCGTCTTCATTATGCGCCCCCTGAGGGAGCGGCCCGCGGGCCGCTCCGTTTTTTCGATTTTTGTTTTTCCCGGCTACCGGCCGCCGCTCCAGTCCTTGATCCGCTGGTCAAGCTGTTCCTGCATGTAGGCTTCGTACTGGCCTATGCCGTCGGCCCGCATCTGGTTCACGTATTCGGTCCAGAGACTTTCAAACTGGGCCGGGGGACAGGTGATAACCGTGGGCAGGTACTTTTTCATGGTCAGTTCGGCCTTGGCATAGGCCATCTGGGCCGCCGAACCGTCGGGAGGATTGGGCATGCTCCAAGTGGGGAACCACAGGGTATTGGGGGCGGGGTTCTTGTCCATGATCTCGTTGGAGCTGTTTACCCCGTAGGCCGCAAAGAGTTCTTTATCTTCGGGCCGCAGCAGGGCTTCCCGTTCCGGGGGATACCAGGTAAGGTCCGTGGGGATGCCGTCGCTAAAGGAACCTTCCAGTTTGGGGAACACGTCCCGCATCAGGAGGTTGGTGTTGGCTACCTGCCACGCGTCGTTTTCCCAGTTGGCCCGCTGTTCCGGAGTCCGGTAGGGTTTGCGGCCGGCGTCGTACTGCCAGTCCTGCCCTTCTATACCCCAGGCGGCGGTCCGCTGGAATTCTTCGTCCATGTAACCGTTGATAAAACGCATGATCCGGGCCGGGTCCTTGGCCTTGACGCTGATGCCGCCGCCCCGTCCCAGGTTGGGGATGGGGAGGTTCCGGTACCGGGGCGTAATGTTGTGATCGTACACGATGGGGAGTCCTACAAAGCTGCGGTTGTAGCGGCCGGTGTCCCGCAGGGCATAGTCCGCCTGGCTGAACTGCCAGTACTGGTCGTGCATCCCCAGCACCCTGCCGGCGGATAACTTCGCCAGGTACTGATCGTAGTTGTCCACAAAGGCGGAACGGTCGATATAGCCCTGGGCGTTGAGTTCGTTGAGCTTCTTGAACCAGCGTTTTGAAATATCCTGGGTAAAGAAGTTCTCGTATTTGTGGGTAACGGGGTCCACGGTACCGTTCCCCTCGTTGGGGTAGCCCGCCAGGAAGTTGGGGGGATTCCACAGAGCAAAGGCGTGCCAGTCGTAGGTAAGAATAGTGAAGGGGATGGTGGCGGCCCCGTCAATGGTGGGGTACTTCTTGGCATAATTGATAAGCAGATCGAAATACTCGTCCATGGTGGTGATTTTGGGGTACCCCGCGTCCTTAAGGACTTCCTTCTGAACCCAGAGGGCGGAATCGTTGTAGATAGGCTGCCAGTACTGGCCGTGGACAACCCCGTAGTTGGTCATGTAGTAGATGTGGCCGTCGGACCACCGGGTCTTATCCCAGGCCCCGCCGTCCTTGTAGTGGCGGGCTACGTTGGGAGCTTCCTTTTCGATCAGGTCTTCCAGGGGAATAAGGGCCCCGGCGTCGATGAAGGCGGTCTCGTTTACTTCGATTATGTCGGGGTAGTCGCCGGAGGCGATCATGATGCCCCGTTTTTGGTTCCGGTCCCCCACCAGGATGTCCCATTTAAGGGTAACGTTAAACTTCTCTTTCAGGAGCCGGTAAAACTTGTTATTCGCCGGGGGCTGCTGGCGCTGGGCCTGGGTGAATACCGAAATCTCTATCGGATAATTAGGATCATCGCTGGGCGCTGTTCCTCCGCTCTGCCTGCCGCCGGCAAAAGCCAGGGTGGTAAGGCAAAGAAGCAGAGCCGCCGCAATCGTTTTTTTCATAGCTATTCCTCCACAAATGATGTTGGGCCGCTTTAAGGCCGTAAGTTATTTTATTACGGGCCGGGAAAAGGAGGTATCAGGAATTTTCCCTATTTTACGGCTAAACTTGACCCGCAACGTTCCACCGGGGCCGGGAAATTGCCGGAAAAACATGGCGCCACAGGCGCCCTGGAATTCCCCGCCGGAGCGTATTGAAAATAGCGGAGGCGGGCTCTACAAGGCTTTTCCGGAAGCCGTCCCTGCCCCGCTGTAGGGTCAAGTTTAGATTTTACGGGAGGGGTATGGCGACTTCCACCGCGGTGGAGCCCTTTTTGGAACTGATGCGGTACTCCGCCCCAAGCTGGTGGGCCCGGTATTCCATAGAGCGGAGCCCCAGGGAACGCTGCCCGCCCTTTCTCCCGGCCATGCCCTTGCCGTTGTCTACGATCCGCAGCCGCAGGACGGAAGGGCCGGCTTCCAGCTCCACCCGGGCCAGGGCGGCCCCGGAATGTTTAAGCACGTTCTGCAGGGCCTCCTGGATGATCCGGTAAATGTTGAGTTCCTGGTTCCGGTTCAGGGGAAGGGGGTCCCCGGCGGACCAGGAGAGGGTACAGCGGATTCCCCCTTCCCGGCTGACGCTGTCGCAGAGCCCCGCGACGGCCTCCCGGAGGCCGAAGGCGTCCAGGTCCATCGGGAAGGAATCGTGGGCATAGCGGCGGGTGCGGATCAGGGTTTCGTCAATCAGTTCCGAAAGTTCGGGCAGAAAAACCGCCGGCGCCTCCTGGCCGATAAGACTTTTGCAGAACATGGAAATTCCCGCCAGGCGCTGGCAAATATCGTCGTGGAGATCCGCGCTGAAACGCCGCCGCTCAAGATCGCTGATCCGCAGCACTTCCGCCTCCACGGCGATGCGGCGCTCCGCCTCTTCCCGGAGCTTCCGGTTAAGTTCCACAAGATCCCTTGTACGGTAGGCCACCTCCTGTTCAAGCCTGCGGGAGCGTTCCTTATCGTCTTCCTGGGAGCGGAGGCGGCGTACCGCGTTGGCGATAAACACCACCCCGCTGGATATGTGGGGGTACACCTGTTCGGGGGCCTGGTAGACCGCAAAGCCCAGGTACTCGTCCCCGGAACGGAGATGAAAAAGGCAGAGGTCCTGGAATCCCCCTTCGGCCTTGAGGCCGTTAAAAAAGGCGCCGGTGTCCAGGGCCGGGGGATTTTCCGCATGGGACCGGTCCCCGCCCCCGGATCGTTCAAAAACCATAAAACCCCTGCCGCCGGTTATTTTTGAAGGTTCCCCGTAGAGAACAAAATAGAAGCGCTCCACATGCAGGCGGGTTAAAAAAGACTGCAGCGGGGGAATCATCGCGGGGAGGGAATTAACCAGGGCCAGGTTATGGCCCAGGCTGTTTACGCTGATCGAGTAGAGTTCCGATTTGACAATGTCGTAGGAGGAAGCGTTCCGGGCAGGTTCCTCCCCGTCTGCGGCCGGCCCCGCGGGGCATCCACAGGAGGAACGCAGCACCAGCGCCGATTCCACATAGATGACGGGGGGCGCCGGATTTCCCAGAACCAGGTCCCGGACCGTCCGCAGGGCTATGCGGCCCTGCTCCGCCAGGGGCTGGCTTACCGTGGTAAGGGGAGGCGTTACCAGCCGGGCCAGGCCGATATCGTCAAAACCCGTAACCGGGCAGTTCCGCCACCGGGAGTCCGGCAGGCTCTGGAGCAGTTCCTGAACCCCGGCGGCGATATTATCACTGGCGGCGACAATGCAATCCGGCGCTTCCGGGTGGAAGGCGATATGGTTCCGTATGATCTCCGTCCCCGAAAGATCGTTGAAAATTCCACGGTATACCCTGCCCCGGAGCCCGGGGAACGTCTCCCGGCCCCCGCGTACGGCCTTGCGGAACACGTCCTCCCGGATATGGTTGTCCCGGTGGTCCGCCGGTCCCCCCACATAGATAAAATCCCGGTAGCCGTGGGCCATGATAAGGTGTTCCATCAGCAGCTCCATGGATTCCCGGTTTTTCGCCACCACCGAAGGACAGCCGGGGAGCCGTGTCCCGGCTGCGCCGAACTTGCCGATAGAAACACAGGGGAGGGGCTCCCGGAGGAGGGGAATGCCGGAGGCCGTTTCCGCATCCAGCCGGTTTTGGAGGACGGCTCTGTCGCTAAAAACCGTAGAAAGGAGCAGGATGCCGTCGGCGGCGATAAGTCCGGGGGCGGGGAAAGCGCCGGCTTCGTTACGGCCGTCCGGCTCCCCGCACTGGACACAGAGAAGCCCCACATCCAGGTTCCGGGCTTCCTCACGGATTCCCCGGTATACCGAGCGCTGGTACTCCCCGTCCAGGTTATTGAGATAGAGGGCTATACGCATCCCCGGGCCGCCATAGGGAAATTATACTATGGTTAAGGGAATCCGGGCAAAGTATAATGAACCATGCCCGCGGTAAAAACCGTAAAAATTATAATTATTGAAGACCATCCCCTCTTCAGTAAGGGCCTTAGTTCCCTTATCGCCAGCCGGGAAGGGTATACCGTAGTAGGAGAGGCCCAGGATTCCGGGGAAGCCCTGAAACTTGCCGGGGAAAGCGGGCCGGACCTTGCCATTCTGGACCTGAACCTGGGGGATGAAGACGGCCTGGACCTGCTCAAGGAACTGCACCGCCGTTTTCCCGGGATTCTGGTACTGGTTCTTTCCATGCACGACGAACGTTACTACGCGGAGCGGGTACTCAAAGCCGGGGGCCGGGGCTACATCATGAAGACCGAAGCGGGAAATAAGGTGGCGGAAGCCATTGATACGGTCCTGGCGGGGAAGATCTACTTTAGCCAGGCCGAACAGGAACGGCTTTCCGGGTACCTGGAGCCCGGCCGTACGGGGCTTTTGATCCCGGTGGAAAGCCTTTCCGACCGGCAGTTCCAGATCTTTACGCTGTTGGGGAAAGGGCTTGGCACGGTGGAAATCGCCGCGAAGCTCAACCTGAGCGCCAAGACCATCGACACCCACAAGGAACATATCAAGGACAAGCTCCGCGTCAACACCGCCCAGGAACTCAAACAGCTTGCCATTGAATGGGTCAAGCGGCCGGCGGGCCGGTGATTCCCGCCGTTAATCATAGTAATACCATCGGATTTATCGGAATTATGTATCCGAATTCTACAAAAAATTCCCGGAATATTGCGTTTGCCGCGTTAAATCGGCTATTTTATTCACTTTTGCGCTTGAAATTCGTCTTGAATATGTATAATTTTGGAGTATATCTTTGCCCGGACCGGCTAAACGAAAGAGGAAACCATGGAAATCCAGTTGCAGGAACTTATTGATAAAATAAAGAGGGACGGCATCGAGTCCGCTTCCGAAGAAGCGGCGCGCCTTAAATCCCAGGCCGAAGGAGAGGCGAAACGTATTGTAGAAGCCGCCCGCAAGGAGGCGGAATCTATCGTAACCAAGGCCGGGGCCGATGCGGACCGCTTTGAAAAAGCCGGTGTCGCGGCTATCGGCCAGGCTTCCCGGAACCTGATTCTGGCCTTTAAGGGGGAAATTCAGGCGGTCCTGGACCGGATTACCCTCCAGGAGACCGCCGCCGCCTACAATGCCGATACCCTTAAAGCCACTTTGCCGGAAATCCTTAAAAATTGGGCTGCCAAGGGCAGCGATTCCCTGGATGTTCTCCTGCCGGAGGCCCGGCTTGCCTCCCTGGAAGGCTTTTTCCGGGAGAAACTTACCGCGGAACTCAAAAAAGGGGTGGAACTTAAATCCGACCGCAGGCTGGGGGCGGGATTCCGCATAGCCGCCCGGGACGGTTCCGCCTATTACGACTTCTCCGCGGAGGCGGTGGCGGATCTGCTTTCCGCCTACGTCAACCCCCGGCTGGCGGATATTGTGAAGACCCAGGCAAAGGAATTATAGACGGTGGGCGCTTATTATTACTTTGTTGCCCAGCTCCCCAGCCTTGTCTACGGCCAGGAACCGCCCATGAGTTCCGCCCGTTTCCGGGATCTGGCCCAGGGGCAGCTCAGCGCGGAAGACAATGCCCTGCTGGGGGCCCTGGACTCCGCACCTTCCGGCCCTTCTGCGGTTCCCTCCGCCGCGGGCTGCGATTTTATCGACAAATGGCGGGATTGGGAACGGGCCCTTCGTCTGAACCTGGCCCGGCTCCGCTCCCTCCGCCTTAAACGGGAGGGGACGGCGGACCCGCCGCCGGTTCCCGCGGACGCCGCCGGGGCGGCCCAGCAGGCCCTGGCCGCATCGGAATCCCCCCTGGAGGCGGAAGCCCTCCTGGACCGGGCGCGGTGGAGCGCCATAGAGCAGATCCAGGGGATATCCTATTTTGACCGGAATACGGTTTTCGCGTACCTTCTCAAACTCCTCATCATGGAACGTTCCGCTTCTTTCAAGGTGGAAACGGGTTTTGCGGAGTATAAATCCCTATACGCTTCAATTTTGGAACGCGTCCGGCCGGGCGCAGGAGAATCTAAATGACTGGAACAAAAGGCAGTGTGGTAGCCGTCAACGGCAACATGGTCAGCGTCCGTTTTGACGGCGCCGTATCCATGAACGAGGTCGGTTACGTTAAAGTTGGAGATAAACGGCTCAAGAGCGAAGTTATCCGTATCCGGGGGGATATTTCCCAGCTCCAGGTCTTTGAGATCACCAAGGGCATCACCGTTGGGGACGAGGTGGAGTACACCGGGGACATGCTGGCCGTTGAACTGGGGCCCGGCCTTTTGGGCCAGGTCTACGACGGCCTCCAGAACCCTCTGCCCCAGTTGGCGGAGGCGGCGGGTTACTTCCTGGAACGGGGGGTCTACCTGGACGCCCTGTCCCTGGAAAAGGCCTGGGATTTCAGCCCCGCCGTCAAGGCCGGGGACAAGGTGGAGCGGGCGGATACCCTGGGAACCGTGCCGGAGGGGGCCTTTACCCACCGGATCATGGTGCCCTTCAACCTCTACGGAACCTATACGGTGGTTTCGATTAAGCCCGCCGGTTCTTACCGGATTCGGGATACCATCGCGGAGCTTACCGATGAACGGGGTAACACCGTCCCCGTGGCGATGAGCTTCCGCTGGCCCGTCAAACGGCCTATTGATTGCTACGAGGAACGTCTCAAACCTACGGAATCCATGGTAACCCGGGTCCGCCTTATCGATACCTTCTTCCCCGTGGCCCGGGGGGGGACCTACTGTATCCCCGGGCCCTTCGGCGCGGGAAAAACAGTTTTGCAGCAGGTTACCAGCCGCCACGCGGACGTGGACATTGTGATCCTGGCGGCCTGCGGCGAGCGGGCGGGGGAAGTGGTGGAAACCCTTAAAGAATTTCCCGAACTTACGGACCCCCGGACTGGCCGCTCCCTGATGGAACGGACCGTCATCATCTGTAATACCTCTTCCATGCCGGTGGCCGCCCGGGAAGCTTCGGTTTACACCGCGGTAACCCTGGCGGAGTACTACCGCCAGATGGGGCTCAACATCCTGCTTCTGGCGGATTCTACCAGCCGCTGGGCCCAGGCCATGCGGGAAATGTCCGGCCGCCTGGAGGAGATTCCCGGGGAAGAAGCCTTCCCCGCCTATCTGGAGTCCACCATCGCCAGCTTCTACGAGCGGGCGGGGCTTGTGCGGCTCCGGGACGGCGGCACCGGATCGGTTACCATCGGCGGCACGGTAAGCCCTGCGGGGGGCAACTTTGAGGAACCCGTAACCCAGGCCACCCTGAAGGTGGTGGGGGCCTTCCACGGCCTTTCCCGGGAACGTTCCGACGCCCGTAAATATCCCGCCATCCATCCCCTGGATTCCTGGTCCAAGTACTCGGGGATTCTCCCCGGTGAAATTATCGCCTATGCCCACGGCTTTATGCGGCGGGGCAGCGAAGTGGAACAGATGATGAAAGTGGTCGGCGAAGAAGGGACCAGCATCGACGACTATATCGTTTACCTCAAGGGGGATTTTCTGGACGCAGCCTACTTCCAGCAGGACTCCTTTGATAAGATAGACTCCTCGGTCAGCCCGGAACGGCAGAAGCACATTTTCGCCATCATCCTTGACGTGCTGGGGTCGAAATTTTCTTTTACCGACAAAAACGAAGCCCGCAGTTGGTTCAACCGGCTCCGGCAGCGTTTTCTGGACTACAACGGCTGCGAATGGCAGAGTGAACGGTTCAAAACCCTGGAAAAGGAAATTCGGGACGAAGTGGACGCCAAGGCCGAAGGCCGGGACCCGGCGGGTCAAAAAATCATTGCCTAGCGGCCTACAGAGGAAACTATGAAGAAGGTATACAGCAAGATAGAATCCATTACCGGAAGCGTTATTACGGTCCGGGCCGAAGGGGTCCGCTACGGGGACCTGGCGGAGGTGGATACCGTGTTCGGCGCCTCCCTGGCGGAGGTAAACCGCCTGCAGGACGATCTGGTTTCCCTCCAGGTCTTTGCCGGGGGCCGGGGCATTTCCACCGGCGACACGGTCCGTTTCCTGGGCTACCCCATGCGGGTCTCCTTCTCGGAGAACCTGATGGGCCGGGTCTTTTCCGGTTCCGGGGCCCCCCGGGACAAGGGGCCGGCGCTCCGGGAGAACCTTATCCCCATCGGCGGGCCTTCGGTAAACCCCGCCCAGCGCATCATCCCCCGGAAGATGATCCGCACCGGCATCCCCATGATCGACCTTTTCAACACCCTGGTGGTGTCCCAGAAACTGCCCATTTTTTCCGTCTCCGGGGAGCCCTACAACGAATTGCTGGCCCGGATCGCCATGCAGGCGGAGGTTGACGTGATCGTCCTGGGGGGCATGGGGCTTAAATACGACGACTACCTCTTCTTCAAGGACACCCTGGAAGACGGCGGCGCCCTGTCCCGGACGGTGATGTTTGTCCATACCGCCAGCGACCCCACCGTGGAATGCCTTATGATCCCCGACATGTCCCTGGCGGTGGCGGAGCAGTTCGCCCTCCAGGGTAAGGACGTGCTGGTCCTCCTTACCGATATGACCAACTTCGCCGATGCCATGAAGGAGATTTCGATCATCCAGGAGCAGGTGCCCTCAAACCGGGGCTACCCCGGCGATCTTTACAGCCAGCTTGCCAGCCGCTACGAAAAGGCTGTCGATTTCGATACCGCCGGGTCCATCACCATCCTGGGGGTTACGACCATGCCCGGCGATGACGTAACCCACCCCGTGCCGGACAACACCGGCTACATCACCGAAGGCCAGTACTACCTTAAAAACGGCCGCATCGAACCCTTCGGTTCCCTGTCCCGGCTTAAGCAGCAGGTCAACGGCAAGACCCGTCCCGACCACCGGGCCCTGATGGACGGCATGATCAAACTTTATTCCGCCTACCGGGACACCCTGGAAAAAAAGGCGATGGGCTTCATCATGACCGCCTGGGACGGCAAACTCCTCAAATACGGGGAGTCATTTGAACGGCAGATGATGGACCTCTCGGTGAACATCCCCTTGGAACGGGCGCTGGACCTGGGCTGGGAGATCCTGGCGGACTGTTTCAGCCCCGAGGAAACGGGGCTGCGGACTGAACTGATCCAGAAATTCTGGCCGGGGAAGGACTAAGGCCGTGGCAAAGATACGGCTCACCAAGAATGAGCTGAAAAAACAGAAAGATTCCCTCAAGATGTACCAGCGTTACCTGCCCACCCTGATGCTGAAAAAGCAGCAGCTCCAGGCGGAAATACGGATCACCGAGATCCGCATCAAGGAACTGCGGGAAGAAAAAGAACGGACGGACGAACTTTTCAAGTCCTGGATCGCCGTTTTTGGGGAAAC